>DATGUI010000256.1:0-4361 GCA_035301405.1 Burkholderiaceae bacterium | reverse complement strand
GCGGTGCACCACATTGACATTTTTGGCCATGGCCCAGGGGATGACCTGATCGTGCAGGGGAATATGGCCAACCTCGTCCGCATGAATACGCAGCACCTCGTGGATGGCTTCCGTGCGCTTGGCTTCGTCGGTTTCCACCTTGATCTGGTCAATCAGGGCGTCCACCTCGACGTTCTCATAGCCGCCAAAGTTGAAGGACCCATCGGCACCATCGCCCTTGCTGCGAATCAGGCTCTGCAGGGTATACAGGGCATCAAAGGTAGGTACACCCCAGCCAAACAGGTAGGCGCTGGTGTCGTAAGACTGCACCTTGGGAAAGTAGGAAGCACGTGGCATGGCATTGAGCGATGCCTTGACGCCTATGCGTGCCCACATGGCCACCACGGCCTGGCAGATGGCTTCGTCATTGATATAGCGGTTGTTGGGGCAGTCCAGCGTGAAGGAGATTTCTTCCGGCTCGTATCCGGCTTCCTTGATCAGTTCGCGGGCCTTGTCGACATCCGTTGCCGGACGCTGGGCGAGTTCTTCCGTCCAGCCATTGACCTGCGGCGCAATCATGGTGCCGGTAGGCAATGACGCACCCCGCATCACGGACTTCTTGATGGCTTCAATGTCGATGGCCAGTTGCAGGGCCTGGCGCACACGCAAGTCTGCAAAGGGGTTCTTGCCCTTGACCGAGCTGTATTCGAGTTCGGGACTCTTCTGGTCCAGGCCCAGATAGATGGTGCGGTATTCATTGCCCTCGACCACCTTGGCCTGCTGCTCGATGCGCTTGAGGTCTTGTGCAGGCGGATCCAGCACGAAATCGATCTCGCCCGAAAGCAGCGCCGCCGTACGGGTGGCGTTTTGCTTGATGGGGGTATAGACAATGCGCGTGACATTACCCGGCTTGTCTGCCTGACCCCACCAATCGGGATTTTCTTCGTACTCGGTACGCACGTCCACTTCGCGCCTGGTCAGCTTGTAGGGGCCCGTACCGTTGGCATGACGAGCAGAATAGGTTTCTTCCTGGTTGGCAAAGTCCTGAGGTTCAGTGGCATTGTGCTCGGCGGACCAGGCTTCGTTCATGATGAAGACGTTGGTCAGCTGACGCAGCAGCACCGGATTGGGTCCGTCGGTTTCGATGTCTACCGTGTGGTCATCCACCTTGCTGACCTGCTTGATGCCGTTGACATAGGCCTTGAAGTTGGAGGTGGGGGCCAGTGCCCGATTGATGGAAAACACGACATCATCGGCAGTGAAGTCGGCACCATCGTGAAATTTCACGCCTTCGCGCAGCTTGAATCGCCACACGGTATCGGACTCGGCAGACCATTCTTCAGCCAGTGCTCCCACCAGTTCGAAATCCTTGTCGTACTGCACCAGCGGTTCGTACACATAGCTGCTTGCCGCAATGGTCATGCCTTCGTTCTGGGCGTGGGGGTCTATGGTCAGGATGTCTCCCTGACTGGCCCAGCGAAGTGTCTTGGAATGCCCGGCAAGGGGCAGGAATAACGCCGCAGACAATGCTGTCAGCAAGAGTTTTTTACGCATGATGACTCCTTTTTCTAATGGCGGCGCCCGTGCGCCTCCTCCGCTGGGGTCATTCTACACATTTAACCCGTTTCAGCTCCCCCTGATTACAGGAAGATATAAGCTTTTTCCGCGTTCATTCAGTGATGCGTATCGGCAGGGTGACTGGCCCATCGTTGATCAGGTGTACCTGCATGTCTGCACCGAACCGACCGCTGGCCACGGGGTGGTGCCGGTCTCGGGCCAAGTGCAGAAAGTGCTTGTACATGGCCTCGCCATGCTCGGGTGAAGCG
Source organism: Burkholderiaceae bacterium (assembly GCA_035301405.1). GTDB lineage: Bacteria > Pseudomonadota > Gammaproteobacteria > Burkholderiales > Burkholderiaceae_B > JAJYRX01. The sequence goes on along the minus strand of DATGUI010000256.1, from coordinate 2,556 downwards.
GCCTGACTGAAGCCAGGCCGATTTCCCTTGCGGGTATCAGCAGCCAGCGTGAACTGGCTGACCACCAGCAACCCGCCCTCCACCTGATTCACATTCAGGTTCATCCGGCCCTGGGTGTCTGCGAAGACACGCAGCTTGAGAATTTTGTCCAGCATGCGTGCGGCGATCGCCGTCGTATCATCGGGCTCGGCGCACAGAAACACCAGCAGTCCGTGATCAATGCTGCCCACCGTTTCACCAGCATTGGTGACATGAGCCCGGGCAACACGCTGCAGCAAGGCCATCATGATGCCAACCCCCTGGACGGCATGGTGCAAGCCCGCCAAACTGACACAAGAAGCACGGACGCGATAAAATCAGACCGTTGCCCTTGGCTGGCAACATTTTCGTATGGCTGGCAAGGTCTCATTATTTCCTCCTCTGCAACGCGTCAATGGTATTTTGGCTGGAACGTCGTCATCGGCTCGGCCACGCTGACCCTTCTTACCATCGGCTTGCGCATGGGCTTCGGGCCCCTGTTTCTGCCCATCACGCAAGATCTCGGCCTGAGCCGTACCGCCCTGTCGGGCATTGTAGCCATTGGCATGCTGTTCTATGGGTTGGGCATGCCGGTTACGGGCTATCTGCTCAAAAGGACAAGCCCCCGCCGTGTCGTCTTGCTCGGCACCCTGATCAACGTCCTGTCCATATGGTGGACGGTCAAGGCCGGCACGGCCCTGTCCTTTGCACTGGCGTTTGGTGTATTCCTGTCGCTGGGGCTGGCACTGGTCAGCCCGACAACCTTTACACCACTGATCATGCGCTGGTTTGTTCGCCAGCGCGGCGCAGCGGTATTTTATCTGTCTACCGGCGGCATGGCGGGCATGGCTCTGGTCACACCCTTGCTCAACTGGATGGTCGAACGGGTGGGCTGGCGTGACAGCCTGCTGTATTACGGCGGCGTCATGGCCTTGATGGCGCTCATCGTCAGTGCAACAGTAATTCGGGAAAAGACACTGACTGAGGCCCAGGCCGGCGCATTGTCTGCCGGAAGGAGCCGGGTTACCGAGCCAGCTCGTGATTTCCGCAATACGCTGGGGCTGCCGTTCTGGAAAATCGTGCTGGGCATGGTCGCTTCGGGGCTCAGTGTCAACCTTCTGGCCGTGCACGGCGTCCCCATGCTCATTGACCATGGCTTTGACGCCAGCCATGCCTCCATTGGCATCGGTCTGATTGGTGTCTCGGCCATCTTTGGAACCATTGGCCTGGGCCGTCTGTCCGACCGCCTGCCCCGCCCTCGCCTGCTGGCGGCGGTCTATCTGCTGCGCGCCGTGGCCTTTGTCGGTTTTCTGTCTGTCACCAGCGTTCTGCCCCTTTATGCGGTCGGACTGCTCAGTGGCATTGTCTGGGCTGGCAATATTGCCCTGTCATCAGCCATACTCGCCGACCTTTACGGCGTGAAACGCGTCGGTGTCTTGTACGGCTGGGCATATCTGGCGCATCAGGTGGCCGGCATGCTCAGCACCTGGGCCGGTGGCTGGGCGTACGAGACCTTCCACACTCACTGGCTGTCCTTTGGCATTACTGCCGTGATTCTGGCCATGGCTGCCATCGTCGCCACCCGCATTCCCAGCAGGTAGCTCACTCCGTTTCCGTCGTATTCCCCATGAACGCTCAGCACCAGGGTGGACGTCAATACTAATGGATGGTGACAGAATGTCATGGCTTTCGCATGTTACCTTTGACGCAGATGTGTACGACTGCTGTATTTGACGGACGATGAAAAATGATCAGGTTATCAAAAGCATCCAGTATCTGCGCGGCCTTGCGGCCCTGCTTGTCGTGTTTTTCCATTTCAGATACTACCTGAATGATATCTATCCCGACAAGGAACTGGGTGATCTGCTTTTTCAGAATGGTGCCTTTGGCGTTGACCTCTTTTTCATCATCAGCGGATTCATCATCTGCTATGCCACCCGACACCCGGAACAGCGTCCCCTGCTCAGCTATGGCATGAAGCGGTTCTTCCGCATCTATCCACTGATGGTCATCAGCCTGCTGGTGTTTTACCTCCTTTTCGGAGAAGAACAGCACGCAGTGGCCCGGTCGTTTCTGCCGGTCCATGCAGATTATTCTGAAAAAGGGCCCTTCTTCGGCTACAACATGCTCAGCCCGGTATGGACCCTGACCTACGAGGTATTCTTCTATTCATTGTTCGCCCTGGGCCTGCTTGTTTCCCAGCGCTACCGCAAGCTGGTGGCATTATGCATTATCGTGCTGCTGTTTACGGGATTGCAGCTCATGCTGAATCAGCGGATAGAAGTGTCAGCCTACTCGGACTACACCTATCCGGGCATCACCCTGATCGATCCCGTCATTGCCGTGCTTTCTTCGCCGATGATTCTCGAGTTCTGCTTCGGCATTTTTCTTTATATTGCGCTGGTATCGATGCCTGACGTGTCTGACCGTTTCCGAAAGATCATGAATCCGCTTCTCATCGGGATTGCCGCAGTGGCGCTGATCATGTTCTTTTCACCCGTCTTTTACGGCCACGGCCCGTTCAAATGGGGCATACCG
>DATGUI010000255.1:0-28063 GCA_035301405.1 Burkholderiaceae bacterium | reverse complement strand
GCTCGAGCCGGGTGCGGAAGCGCTCGCGCTCGCCGCTGTCAAAGACCTGATCAATGACGGCGCCCAGCGCCTTGCGTATCCAGCCTTCGGGAATTTTGGCACGGTTTTCTGCCCAGTCCGTCTGGATGATGCCGGTGCGGGGATCCTGGGACCGGATGGTAAAGCCGTTGTCGCCCCAGAACTCGACGACCTGGTGGTAGATGTCTTCGGCCTGACGATTGACCACCAGCCAGCGCAGATCACCGTCACGCTTGACTTCTATGCCCTGGGCCCCGGGCAAGACCCGGTCAGCGTCGGTCATGCCAGCCGTACGATCCTCATGGGCGGCAAACTGGCTGAAGGTGGCCGTGCCTTCCGGCGCACGGTAGCGTGCGCTGTCATGGACCTGAGTGAGATCGGGCGGGACACTGAGCGGCTCGCCCCTGACCGTGCTTCGATAAGCAACGGATTCTTCCTTGCCCATGAATTCGTTCCAGGCTGAACAGCCCGAAAGCACCATGGCAGACAGCGCAATGACCGACAGCCGCAGACAACGCTTGTTATCGTGTTTGTAATGCAGAGATTGTGTGTTCATTTAGAGCAGACCAAGTTCCGTTAACGCGTGTCGTACGCCAGCGTGAAAGGGTTGCCCCAGCGACACCATGGGAAGACGATAGCCAAGCTGGATCTTGCCCATTTGGGCCAGCGCCCACTTTACGGGTATGGGGTTGGCTTCGACAAAAAGCTGCTGATTGAGTACCGCCAGCCTGGCGTTGAGCTCGCGAGCCTGGCTGACATTGCCGTCCAGCGCGGCCGCGCACAGCCGGCTCATGAGCTTGGGCGCCACATTGGCCGTGACCGAAATATTGCCCTGGCCACCCATGAAGATCAGAGCCGTGGCGGTGGGGTCATCTCCACTGAGAACAATGAAGTCCTCAGGGACATCGCGTGCCAGCAAGGCACCGCGCGCGATATCGCCGGTTGCATCCTTGATGCCGATAATGTTGGGTACTTCAGCCAGCCGCAATACGGTTTCGTGGGCCAGATCAGCCACCGTGCGCCCGGGAACGTTATACAGCAGGGAAGGCAGCTCGACCTTTTCTGCCAGTGTCTTGAAATGCTGGTACAGGCCCTCTTGGGTGGGCTTGTTGTAATACGGGACCACTGACAGCCCGGCATCGGCACCGACTTCGAGCGCGTGTTGCGACAGGATGATGGCTTCGGACGTGGAGTTGCCGCCCACCCCGGCCACCACCGGTATGCGGCCCGCCGTGTGCTTGACGGCCACACTGATGAGTTCGGCGTGCTCGTCCATGTTGACACTGGGCGATTCGCCCGTGGTACCTACCACCACAATGCCATTGGTGCCCTGCTCGATATGCCAGTCGATGAGCTGACGATAGGCGTCGAAGTCAAGTCGGCCATCGGGATACATGGGGGTGACAAGAGCAACCAGACTGCCTCGCAAGGTGGTTGTTAAGGTAGATTCAGATGCCATGGTGGCGGGCCTCCTAATCGCTGGGTATGGCAGGACTTGCCGATGCAATATGCAAGTTTAACGGATTTCCGACGGGCCGTTACAAGAACCATTTGACGATCAGATAGCCAAACGCCAGCAGCGGCTGCAACATGAGCCAAAGTGCGCCGGTCAGCATGAGCAATATCAGAATCAGCAACCCGTAGGGTTCTATTTTGGCATACTGGGCCGCCATCTGGTCGGGCAGCAGGCTGAATACGATACGCCCGCCATCCAGTGGTGGCAGGGGCAGCATGTTCAGGGCCATCAGGATGAGGTTGATCTGAATGCCGGCAATGGCCATGCGAAACCAGAAGTCATCGTTTTGCATGCCCATGCGAAACAGTATGCTTGCCGACATGGCCCAGAGTATGGCCATCAACATGTTGGATGCCGGGCCAGCCAGCGCCACCCAGAGCATGTCACGCTTGGGATTGCGCAGCTTGTTCCAGTTGACGGGCACGGGCTTGGCCCAGCCGAAAAGCACGCCGGCACCACCCAGAAGCTTGCTGGTCAGCAGCAGGAACAACGGCACGGCTATCGTGCCAACGGGATCTACATGACGAATGGGATTCAGGCTGATGCGACCTGCCTGCCAGGCGGTCGGGTCTCCGAAGTGGCGCGCCACATAACCATGGGCGGCTTCATGAATCGTAATGCCAAACAATACCGGTAAGGCGTAGACCGTAATGGTCTGGACAAGATCGAACACTAGGCAAGTCCGAGAGCGGCCAGATCCCCCTGGCCGTGGCGCAGGACCTGTGGGGTGTCATCCGTGAGGTCAATGACGGTCGTGTGGGCGAGGGTGCAGGCGCCGCCGTCAATAACGGCAGCGAGCTGATGCCCGTAGCGATCGAGGATTTCCTGGGCGTCGTTGAGGGGGGCGTCTTCACCGTCGGGAATGAGGGTGGTGGACATGAGCGGTGCCCCGGCCGCTTCCAGCAGCGACAGAGTGACACGGTGCTGCGGCACCCGGATGCCGATGGTCTTGCGTGAAACATGGGATACCCGCCTGGGGACTTCACGGGTGGCTTCCAGGATAAAGGTCCAGGGGCCAGGCGTGGCCATCTTGAGAAAACGGTATTGCTGATTGTCTACCCGCGCAAATTGGCTGATTTCGCTGAGATCGCGGCACAGCAGGGTAAGGTGATGGCGGTCGTCCAGACCGCGTAGCCGGCGCAGGCTTTCTGCAGCGTTTTTGTCGTCCAGGCGAGCCACTACGGCATAACTGGAATCCGTGGGGACCGCCACCAGCCCGCCATTGGCAAGGAGTTCGCCTGCCTGCTTGAGCAGTCTGGATTGAGGATTTTCCGGGTGTACGACAAAAAACTGGGCCATGGTCGTCTCCTGTTTCCGTGACGAAGGGTTGACTCACATTCTATGAGATTCACCCAATGCCTGCCAGTCGTAATCATGTCAACATCCGACACGGCAGACGCTGCGAAAAACAATGCTATACTCTCGTCTTCACGTCATGTTGACAATATTGTGGTGGCCGTAGCTCAGTTGGTAGAGCCCCGGATTGTGATTCCGGTTGTCGTGGGTTCGAGTCCCATCGGCCACCCCATATTCTGCCTCTCAGCGCCTTGTCTGCCCTGATCAGGACGACATTTCCTTGACAGCCCTGTACGCGTTTTTCGAGCACTATTGGCCGCACTTGGCTTTCATTCTGAGCCTGGCCATTGGTGGTACGGCAGCCGTTCATGCCGCCATGACAAAAAACGAAGTTCGCGCGGCCATTGGCTGGGTAGGCATCATTATTCTTTCGCCCCTGCTCGGACCTCTGTTTTATCTGGTTGCTGGCATCAACCGCATCCGGCACGACCAGATCTCCGAACAACGTGACAAGGCACTCCACGACTTCACCTCTGACGCCGATACGGCCGTGACCGATGGGCTGATGCTGGCTGGCCAGCAATTTCGCTCGCTTGGTGTCCTGGGCAACCGCATCAGCCGGTTTCCCCTCAAGGCCGGCAACCACATCAGCCTGTTGCGCGGCGGTGACCAGGCCTATCCGGCCATGCTGGAGGCCATTGACCGAGCACGACACAGCGTGGCGCTGCAAAGCTATATTTTTGATTACGACAACGTCGGCATCAAGTTTGTCCAGGCCCTGTCCCGTGCGGTTCGGCGAGGCGTCCAGGTACGGGTGCTGATTGACGCCGTGGGCTCACGCTACTCACATCCTCCCGTGATCCGGACGCTGCGCCGTCACGGCGTCACAACGGCCTTGTTCATGACCAACCCCTGGGGCCTGCGCATGCCCTATGCAAATCTTCGCAGCCACAGAAAAATCCTCGTCATCGACGGACATATCGGTTTTACCGGGGGCATGAATATCCGCGAGGGCTTTCTGTCGAGCATTGCCGGCGAATCCACCACACAAGACACGCACTTTTGCCTGATCGGCCCCGTGGTCACTCAACTGATTTCCGTTTTTGCCCAGGACTGGCAATTCACGACCGGCGAGGTCCTGCCGTTTGAACCCTGGTGCGACGAGTCACGCCAGGCGCCAAAACCCCACAATGCCGCCCGCTGCATTCGTTCCGGACCCGATCGCCACATGGCGGCCACGCACCAGATGCTGCTGGGCGCCTTTGCCATTGCCCAGCACCGCATCCGCATCCAATCGCCCTACTTCCTGCCTGACCAGGTCCTGATGGGCGCCATCAATACGGCGGCCCGGCGCGGCATAGAAGTCGATGTCGTCATCCCCGGCCGCAACAACCTGAAACTGGTCAATTACGCCATGACCTCGCAGCTGGACCAGGTGGTACGCGCGGGATGCCGGGTGTGGCGGTCGCGTCGCAACTTTGACCACTCCAAGCTGATCACCATTGACGGCGCCTGGTCTTACATTGGCTCCTCGAACCTGGATCCACGCAGTCTGCGACTCAACTTCGAACTGGATGTCGAAGTCTACGGCGCCGGCCTGGCTCGCGAGATTGACACCCTCATTGACGAAGAAATCGAGGCATCCCAGCGCGTCACCCTGGAATCCCTTGCTGCCATTCCTTTCCGCATGCGGCTACGCAACCGGCTGATCTGGCTGGCCAGCCCCTACCTGTAACATCACTGCAACGCCTCACGCACGGGATCCCGCCCTCATGTCAAGCCAGCCATGCCCCTCCAGACCTGCACCGGTACCAGGCACGCCCACCACGGATGCTCAGGGCCGCAGCCTGATCTGGCTGGCCATCAGTGTCTTTCTGATTGCCCTCAACCTGCGCACGCTGTTTCCCAGCCTGTCGGTGATTCTTCCCGAGCTCATGTCCGCCACGGGGCTTTCGGCCAGCAGCGCGAGCATTCTGACTACCCTTCCCGTTCTGTGCCTGGGTATCTTTGCCATACCCGCCCCCGCCCTGGCGCGCCGGTTTGGAACCGAAAGGGCACTCATGGGGGCCCTGGTGCTGCTGACTCTGGGGCTGGCCTTGCGGGCAACGCCCAGCCATGCGCTGCTGTTCATCGCCAGTGCCATGGGCGGAGCAGGCATTGCCATGTGCAACGTCCTGCTGCCCAGCCTGATCAAGCGTGATTTCGGCCCCTGGACGGCGGCCATGACCGGGCTGTTCACCATGGGCCTGTGCGGCGGTGCTGCTGTGCCGGCCGCAGCGACACAGCCACTGCGTGACATGCTTGGCCAGTCGTGGATGGCGGCCCTGGCCATCTGGGCAGTGCCTGCTCTGGTGGCCGCGCTGGTCTGGGCACCACGGGCCATTCGTCCTGTCCGCATTCCCCGCCTGACTGGCCAGCGGCCAGCCGGACTGTGGAAGAATCGCCTGGCTTGGCAGGTTACGCTCTTCATGGGCCTGCAATCGGCGCTGGCCTACATCATGATGGGCTGGCTGCCACCCATGCTGCGCGAACGCGGCATGGCGGCCGATACGGCTGGCTACGTCATGGGCGTGGCGATCTTTTTGCAGGTGGTCAGCACGCTGGCGATTCCTCCCCTGGCCTCTCGCCTGCGCAATCAAAGCCTGCTGGCCGTTGCCATTACGGCCACCACCACACTGTCTTTCATTGCCAGCCTGACCCTGCCCCTGGGCACCGTATGGCTTTGGTGCAGTCTGCTTGGTCTGGGTCTGGGGGCGTCCATTGCCCTGGCCATCATGCTGATCGTATTGCGCTCGTCCGATAACCACACGACAGCACAATTGTCTGGCATGGCACAGGGCATTGGCTACATGATCGCAGCCGCTGGTCCACTGCTGGCCGGTATTCTCCACGACATCACCGGCACCTTTGAACAGGCGGTCTACCTGATTCTGGCGATAGGTGTGGCCCAAGGTACCTGCGGCTATGGTGCAGGCCGAAGCCGGCAGGTGTCTGCGGGAACCGCGCACGACTAAAACGCCGATCAGACCTGACTTTTCCCCCTGGATTAAGCTTTTGCTTCAGGCTGCCGTAAACGGTGTTGCGGAGGTCTGCCTGGCAAAATGCTTACCATCAACACCAATATTCATGCGTTGATTGCACAACGCAACCTGTCTTCTGCCCTGGGTGCCATGGGCCAGGCCATCGAGCGCCTGTCATCCGGCAAACGCATCAACAGCGCCAGTGACGACCCCGCCGGCCAGGCCATTGCCAACCGCATGACTGCCAATATCCGGGGCCTGCAACAGGCCAACCGCAACACCAACGATGGCATATCCATTGCGCAGACAGCCGAGGGCGCCCTCGATGAAATCAACGAAAATCTGCAGCGTATCCGCCTGCTGACTGTACAGGCCGTCAACGGCACCAACAGCGAACGGGATCGCGCCTCCATCCAGGCGGAAATTGATCAGCGTCTGGATGAAATCGAACGCATTGCTGCCCATACCGATTTCAATGGCATCAAGGTGCTGGCCGATGGCACAAAAGATATCGATATCCAGGTGGGCGCCCACGACGGGCAGGCCATTACCATCAAGCTGTCCGCCATCACCCGGGAAACACTCGGGCTGCGGGACTTCAATGTGGCACCTGCCGAGGGCGCTGAGCCCACCAGCCAGCCCCTGAAGGCGCTGGACGACGCTATCCAAAAGGTTGACGACATGCGAAGCCATCTGGGAGCCATGCAAAACCGGTTCGAGTCGGTCATCCGTAGCAACAGCAACACCATGATCAATCTGTCGGCAGCACGATCGCGCATTGAAGACGCCGATATTGCCGTTGAAGTATCCAATCTGATGCGGGCACAAATTCAGCAGCAGATCGCCATTGCCATCCTGGCTCAGGCCAATCAGACTCCGCGTCTTGCCCTGCAGCTGCTGCAACAGTCCTTGGGCTGACCTTCCCGGATCAGGCCTGCGCCACCCACGCCTGGTGCTGGTCCAGGCGTCGCGCAACCAGACCCATGCCCACACCACGGATGGCCATGAAACACAACAGGCTGGTCCACAAGCCATGATTGCCCAGCGGCCACAGCACCAGGGCAAGCGGCACCGTCAGAAGCAAGCTGACCACCATGACGTTGCGCATCTCCCTGGCCTTGGTGCCCGCAATGAACAGCCCGTCCAGAAGAAAGCTCCAGACCGCCACCAGTGGCAGCAGCGCCAGATAACCCAGGTACTGACCGGCCATGGCCCGTACCCCCGGCATGTTGGTTTGCAGGGCAATGAACCAGTCGCCAATCAGGGCAAAGCCGAACGAAAAAACCATGCTGATTCCCAGCGACCAGCCCCCCGCCACTGTGAGCGCACGCAGCAAGGCACGACGCTTGCCAGCACCGATGGCGTGTCCGCACAAGGCTTCAATCGCATGAGCGAGGCCGTCCAGCGCATAGGAACAGACCAGCAGCCCATTCAGCAGCAAGGCATTGGCCGCCACGGTTTCGTCTCCCAGTTGGGCACCGCGCAGCGTGACGGAAAGAAAAACCGCCTGCAGCGCCAGTGTACGGATGAAGATATCCCGGTTGGCTGCAAGCAGTTGACCCCATACCTTCCATGAGCGCAGGGCCAGCGCGCCTGAGGGTGCCGCCTGCATGCGTCGCAGATGCCGCCTGACCAGGCCCAGGGCAAAGATGCCGCCAATCCATTCGGCACTGACGCTTGCCACCGCCGCACCCGGCACGCCCCATTCCAGGCCCAGCACCAGCCACAACACCAGGATGATATTGAGCACATTGGTGGTCAGCATGATGGCCAGAGGACCCCGGGCATTTTGCCGCCCCAGCAACCAGCCCACCAGGGCGTGCTGCATCAGAATGGCAGGCATGCCAAAGATACGAATCTGAAAGAAGCGCCGGGCGAGGTCACGCAGTTCGTCGGACGAGCCCATGACGGACAATGCAAAATTGGTCAGGGGCAAGGCCACCACAATCAGCACGGCCGCAAAGGAAACCGCCAGAACCACCGCCTGCTGAAAGATCCGTCGTGCCGTGGCGTCATCACTCTGGCCGGTGGCCCTTGCAGCAAAGCCGGTAATGCCCATGCGCAGCGTCGTTCCAGCCAGCGAGGCAATCATGGTGTAGAAGCCTGCCCCCACGGCGACGGCACCAAGCTGATGCGGATGCGGAAGATGACCAATGACACTGCTGTCGACCAGCGCCACGAGCGGCACGGTCAGGTTGGACAGGATCATGGGAATGGCCAGCGCCCACACCTGCTTGTGGGTGGGCCAGTGACGCCATGCTGCCAGCAGGCGGGTCAGCATGCACCAACCGGATCAGTCAGGCACGCCCCGGCGCAGTCCGAAGACCGACAGCAAAATGATGATAAGGGGGATGGTGCCGCTTGCCGGACTTGAACTGGCGACCTTTTCATTACGAATGAACTGCTCTACCAACTGAGCTAAAGCGGCTGAGAAAAAGAGACTTTCTGCAAGGCAAAAAAGTATAGCATTTTTCAGCCATCCTGACGCATCCCGGTTGCCGAGGGGAGCAGATCCCAGCAGGCCACAAAAAGCGCAGCAATCAGCGGGCCGATGACAAAACCGTTAAGGCCAAATACGGACAGCCCGCCCAGCGTGGAAATCAGTACCACATAGTCTGGCAACTTGGTGTCCTTGCCGACCAGAACCGGGCGCAGGACGTTGTCGGCAAGGCCAATGACCAGCACACCGAATACGGTCAGCACCACCCCCTGCCAGATGGCGCCCGACACAAAGAAGTAGATGGCAACCGGCCCCCATATCAATGACGCCCCCACGGCGGGAAGCAGGGACAGAATACCCATGATGACAGCCCACAACAATGGGCCCTGAATATCAAGCAGCCAGAAGATCAGACCGCCCAGAGCCCCCTGAATGGCAGCTACGGCCAGGTTCCCCTTGACGGTTGCCCGCACGACCGTGGTGAACTTGTTGGTCAGATGCTGCTGGTGCTCGCTGCTGAGCGGGATGACCTGCCGGCTGCGCATGGCCAGCCTGGCACCATCGCGCAACAGGAAGAACAGCAGGTACAGCATGACGGCCATGGCAATCAGAAAGCCAAAGGTGTTCTGCCCCCAGCTGACCGCTCGCTTGGCCAGGAACTGGCTGGCCTGCATGGCGCTTTCGGAGAATTTTTCACGCAGGCTGGAGATATCGCCAATGCCAAAGCGGGTGAGCGCATCGTGGACAAAGGCTGGCATGGCTTCCATGACCTGGGCGACATTGGAACCCAGACGCCATTCTCCGGAGTCAATGCGCTTGTATACCTCTATGCCCTCCTGCACCAGAGAGACGGCGATCAAACTCACGGGAATGATGACGATGAGAATGACAATAAACAGTGTCAGCAGCGCGGCGCGATTGCGCCCCCCCTTGAAGCGGTCAAGCAGATAACGATTGACGGGCGCAAAGATGATTGCCAGCGTTGCCCCCCAGAAAATGGCACCATAAAAGGGCAGCAGTATCCACAAGAACGCAACGGACACCAATACCAGGAGCAGAAAGAATGTACGCAGGTAAAGACGGGACACGTTCATGGGCGTTTTTCAAAAAATGGCCATTGACCACGACAGCTTAACCGATATCACACGACATAAAGGAAGTCTGTCTCCAACAAGGGTTTGTGGCGCGGCCTTTCGGCAGAAGTAATGCAGTCATTTGGCACCTGCCTTGTTCAAACAGGCCGGTTTGCCTTATTCTTTCCCCTGCCAGTATAGGCCGGCACCTGTATGTCCAGCCCGTTTTCCGGAGTCTTTGATGAAAATCCTTATTGCACGCATGAACCACGAAACCAACACGTTTTCGCCGGTTCCGACGCCCTACGAATCCTTTGGCACCAACGGCCCTGCCCTTGGACAAGCGGCCTACGATGAAAATGTCCATGCGCGCACGGCCATGGGTGCCTACATCAAGCTGGCTAGTGACGCCGGGGCCGAGATCGTCACTCCCCTTTCCGCCATGGCCTTTCCCAGTGGTACCGTTGATACCGATGGATTCAACCAGATGTGCGATTCCATCCTGGAAGCGGTGCCAGGCTGTGATGCCCTCATGCTCGACCTGCACGGCGCCATGGTGGTAAAGGATTACGACGACGGCGAAGCCGAGCTGCTGCACCGTATCCGCCAAATCGCACCTGACGTCCCCATTGCCGTGGCACTGGATCTGCATGGCAACGTGTCCAAGGCTGTCGTGGACGCCGCTGATGTGGTCGTTGGCTTCAAGACTTACCCGCATATCGACATGTATGAAACGGGCGAACATGCCGGCCGCCTGTTGCTGGACCAGTTGGCTGGCCGGATCCGCCCGACCAGCCGCTGGATTCAACTGCCGCTGATGTCGCACACACTGGAAAGCGCAACCGGCAAGGGCGCCATGCAACAGGCGGTGCAAGCCGCCATCCAGGCAGAAACGGAAGGGGCACTGGCCTGCAGCGTCTTTGCGGGCTTTTCCCTGGCCAACATTCCTGAGCCATTCGTCAGTGTCGTCACCGTCACCGACAACGACCCGCAGCTGGCTGATCGCATCTCGGGCAAGATTGCAGACCTGATCTGGGAACAACGTCAGGGATTCATCTATCAGAGCGAGCCCCTTGCCAAGTCCATTTCACGCGCCAGTGCCGAGCACGACAAGGCGGCCCAGGCGGCCCAGACCAGTGGCACCCGCGTCAAGCCCGTGCTACTGCTGGATCACAGCGACAACTGCATGTCCGGGGGCACCTGCGATGTCATGGATGTATTTGAAGAAGCCCTGAAACAGGGCCTGACAGACATTGCCGTTGGCCCGCTTTGTGACCCTGAGGCGGTCGAACAGCTCATTCATGCGGGGGTGGGGGCCACCGTTACCCTGCCGATTGGCAACAAGCAGCCCTTGGTGCAACTGGGTATCACCAAGACGCCACCCGAGCTTACCGGCCGGGTGCGCGTGATTTCCGATGGCGAGTTTCTCGTGACCGGGCCCACCTATACCGGTCTGACCTGGCGCATGGGCAAAACCGTGGTGTTTGAAACCGACACGGCGACCCTGGTCCTGACCGAAACCCCGCAAGAACCCCTTGATATGGGCGTGTTTACCAGTGTGGGCATTGATCCGCAGCGGCATGCCTATCTGTTGCTGAAGTCACGCATGTATTGCCGCCCCGTATTCGAGCCCATGAGCGCTGCCGTGATCGAGTGCGATGCGGCCGGTGCCACCAGTTCCGACTACAGTATTTTCCCGTTCACTCGCCTGAACCGGCCGGTGTATCCGTTTGACGAAGATACCCGGCGCCAGTCCTGACGCGCACCTGCCGCTTGCAACACGTACCGGCAGGCGGCGGGGCCGTGGACAAGACCGGAACATGGGCGGGCCTGAAGCGCCCGATCAAAGCTTCTGCAGCACATCGGCCAGCACAATGGCGTGGTTGTGTTCGGTATCTTTTGCACCGTACAACAAATCCACCGGACGGTTTCCGGCTTCTTTCATCAGGTCGTGCATGCGCTGTTTCTGCTCCTTGTGATGGAGCTCCTTGCGATAGCGCTCGTCAAAACCTTTCCAACGGCTTTCACGGTGATCAAACCATTTCCTGAGTTCCGGGCTGGGCGCCAGTTCCTTGCACCAGTGATCGAACTGGAAATCGGCCCTGGCCACGCCACGGGGCCAGAGGCGATCAACAAATACCCGACAGACCTTGTGGTCCTGGTCGGCTTGGGTGGGTTTGAGGGCGTCGTACAGGCGCCGCGCGTTCACCGTATGCGTCATGATGGGCAGCCTCTTGATTGGATGACAGGGGCCACACAGGCACGGATTACCGAGCCTTGTCGACCTGCCGGCTAGACGCCCAGATAGCGCGCCCACAGGGTGCGATCAGCGTCCAGTTCCACAGAACGGCCATGCCAGGCGACCGTCCCTTTCTCAATAATGACATGCTCGTCAGCCAAGGTCAAAAGCCGCTCGATGTATTTGTCAATCACCAGAATGGTCTGACCAAGACTGCGCAGGGCATCCAGACAGCGCCAGATCTCTTCACGTATCTGGGGGGCCAGGCCTTCGGTGGCCTCGTCCAGAACAAGCAGGCGGGGGTTGGTGACCAGGGCACGTCCGATGGCCAGCATCTGCTGTTCGCCCCCCGAGAGTTGATGACCCAGATTTTGCTGGCGCTCGGCCAGTCGGGGAAACAGGTCCAGCACCCGCTGGGGCGTCCACTCGGCTTCGGCCACGGGGTTGCGCCGGTCAGCAAATGCGGTCAGGTGCTCCATGACCGTCAGATTGGGAAAACACTGCCTGCCTTCCGGCACCACGGCCATGCCATGGCGCGCAATGCGAGCAATGGACCAGTCGCCGATATCTGCACCCAGAAAGCGGATGCTTCCCTGGTAGGACAGCACGCCGGTCAGCGTCCGGATCAGGGTGGTCTTGCCCATGCCGTTACGGCCCAGGAGTGTCACGATCTGGCCCGCTGCAATGTCCAGGTCAATGCCAAACAGCACCTGACTGGCCCCATACCCCGCGGTAATGCCTCGTGCCTGCAGCATCAGTGTTCTCCCGGTGTCGGGTGGACCGCTTCCCCGGTCTCAAGCGGTGGATCACCCAGATAGGCCTGCGCTACCGCCGGATTGGCCCGTATCTCGGCTGGCGTTCCCGATGCAATGATCTTGCCTTCGACCAGCACGGAGATTCGATCGGCCAGCCGGAACACCACGTCCATATCGTGCTCGACCAGCAAAATGGCGTGCAAGCCCCGCATGTCATCAATCAGATCCGCCAGGCGGCGTGTTTCTTCGGCACTCATGCCCGCCATGGGCTCATCCAGCAGCAAGACCCGTGGCCGGATGGCCAGGGCCAGTGCAAACTCCAGCTTGCGCTGTTCGCCGTGTGGCAGCACTCCGGCCGGCTGATCAAACAGGGCAGGATCTATGGCGCACTTGCGGGCCAGCTGCCATGCCCGCTCTTCAAGCGTGGTATCGGCCTGGCGCGGTGCCCAGAAACGGAAGAAACGGCCGGCGTCCGCCTGTGCACCCAGCAACAGGTTGTCCATCACCGACAACTCGGAAAAGACCGTTGTAATCTGAAACGAGCGCGACAGGCCGGCCACGGCTCGCCGGTATGCCGGCATGGCGGTGATGTCCTGGCTGTCCAGCCAGATGGAACCGGTGTCTGGCCGCAAGTTGCCGGCCAGCAGATGAATCAGCGTGGTCTTGCCCGCCCCATTGGGCCCGATCAGACCATGGATTTCACCCGGCATCAGTCTGAGAGAAACCTCGTTCGTGGCCAGCAAGCCACCAAACCGGCATGTCAGCCGGCGGGTTTCCAGCACAGCCAGGGGATGGCGGGTCATGACGAGCCTCCGGGGCTAACGGTTTGCCGCAAGCGGCGCCGGATGCCAGCCAGGCCTCGCGGCGCAAACAATACCACCAGAAGCAACAGCACACCCATGGGCAAGTGCCAGAAATCTGTCCATTGCCGCAAGAGTTCTTCCAGCCCCAGCAACACGACGGCCCCGACGACGCCGCCCCATCGCAGGCCCAGGCCACCCACCAGCACCATGATCAGCAGATTGGCCGACTGAGTCCAGTGCATCATGCCGGGCGACACGAATTGATTGTGATCCGCGAGCAGCATGCCCGCCGTGCCAGCCATGGCCCCGCTTAGCACGAAGGCGACCAGCTTGATGCGGAAAACCGGATAGCCCAATGCATGCATGCGGGCTTCGTTCTCGCGGATGCCGATCAGCACCGCACCAAAGCGAGAGTCCACGACGCGTCTGTACAGGTACAGCGCCAGACCAACCATGATCAGGACGACATAGTAGAAGACCGCGTCATCGTCCATGTCCAGCGCGCCAACCTGCACACGACTGAACAGGTTGATGCCGTCTTCACCGCCATACTGACGCAATGAAATGAAAAAGTAGTAGACCATCTGGGCAAAGGCCAGCGTGATCATGATGAAATAGACGCCCCGCGTACGCAGGGAGATGGCGCCAATGACCAGCGCCAACGCGGCCGAGGCAACAATCGCCACCGGCCAGACCAGCCAGGCTTCGTGAATACCCGCTGCCGCGAACATGGCCACCGCATAGGCGCCAGCTCCAAAGAATGCTGCGTGGCCCAGCGACACCATGCCCCCATACCCCAGCACCAGATTGAGGCTGCTGGCAGCCAGGGCAAAGATCAGCACCCGTCCCACAAAGGAAAGGTAGAAGTCCAGTCCGCTCCAGCTCGCCACGAGCGGAAACGCAGCCAGGGCGAGCCATGCGGCCAGCTCAAGGTAATAACGGGAAAAACGGGATTGTCTCATTGCGGCCCCGCTACCCTCTTGCGGGGAACAGCCCCGAAGGCTTGAAGACCAGCACCAGCGCCATGAGAATGTAAATGGCCATGGCCGCCAGTGTTGGCCCCACGCTGGCTGCGACAGACGGAGAAAAGATCTCGCGCAGCACCAGCGGAAGAAAAGCGCGGCCGGCGGTATCCACCATGCCGACCAGCAATGCGCCCACAAATGCCCCGCGTATGGAACCAATGCCCCCGATGACGATGCAGACCAGCACCAGGATAAGGATGTCTTCGCCCATGCCGACCTGAACCGCAGTGATTGGGCCCAGCAGCGCACCGGCCACCGCAGCCAGCACGGCACCCATGACAAACACCCCCAGGAACAGCAGGGGAACGCGCACGCCCATCAGGCTGGCCATGAGACGATTTGAAGCACCGGCCCGCACCAGCACACCCATCCGCGTACGCGTGACAAACAGGTACAGGCCCAGCGCCACGGCCAGACCCACCACGATGATCATGAGCCGGTATGCCGGATAGGCAAGATCAGGCAGAATCCGTACCGGCCCGGCCAGCGCTGCGGGCGCGTTAAGCATCAGTGGTGCAGAACCCCAGATCAGTTTGACGAGATCATTGGCGATCAGGATGATGGCGTAGGTACCCAGCACCTGGGCCAGGTGGTCCCGTGCTGCCAGATGCCGGAAGACAACGATTTCCAGCAGGGCGGCCACCGCAGCTGTCGCCATGGCCGCCACCCCCACTGCCAGCAGGAAAGAACCCGTATGACCCATGGTAGACGCGGCCACATAGGCTCCGGCCATGTACAGTGAGCCGTGCGCCAGGTTCATGATGTCCATGATGCCGAAGATCAGGGTCAGTCCTGCCGCGATCAGAAACAGCATCAGGCCGAACTGCAGCCCGTTGAGAAACTGCTCGATGAGCAGAATGGACGTCATCAGGACCCCTTACATCTTGCAGTCCTGGACGTAATGATCCTGATAGTTTTCGAGAATCTGTTCAACCAGGCGATTGGTTACCCGGCCGTCATCGTCCTTTTCTATCTGGCGAACGTAGTACGACTGAATGGGGAAGTGGTTGTCACCATAGGTGAAATCACCCCGGACGGAATCGAAATCCGCTTTTTTCAGGGCGTCCACCACAGCATCGCGATCATCCACCTTGCCGTCCACCTGCGCCACGGCAGCGTCAATCGCCATGATGACATCGTAGGCCTGGGCCGCATAGACCGAAGGGTACCGGCCATCGTAGGTGTCGCGGAAAGCCGCGACAAACGCCTGATTGGCGTCGTTTTCCAGGTCGTGCGCCCATTGTGCAGTGTTGATCATGCCCAGCATGGGCTCGCCCACGGCCATGATGACGTCTTCATCAGCAGAAAACCCGGGGCCGATCAACGTGATGGCTTCCGACAGGCCAGCCGACTCGAACTGCTTGATGAAATTGATGCCCATGGCGGCCGGCAGGAATATGTAAACGGCATCGGGCCTGGCGGCACGAATCTGCGCCAGCTCGGCTGCATAATCAATCTGCCCCAGTGCGGTGTAGAGCTCTTCGCTGACTTCCTGGCCGTAACCCCGCTTGAAACCATTCAGGGCATCCACTCCTGCCGGGTAGTCGGGCGCCATGATCAACACATTGGAAAAATCCCGCTCGGCGGCAGCCTTTCCAGCGGATTCGTGGAAGACGTCATTCTGGTAGGACGTGCCAAACCAGAAGCGATTGCACTGCTCACCTGCATACTGGCTGGGGCCCGGATTGTTTGAAAGATAGGGCACCTCGGCCTTGAACAGGGCCGGCCCGACCGCAAGCGCAACGTTGGATCCGATGGGGCCGGTAAAGAAGTCGATTTTTTCACGCTTGAGGTAGCGATTGACCAGTTGACGTGCCTGGTCGGGGTTACCGCCCATGTCCGTCTGGATGAACTCGGCGGGCTGTCCGCCCAGTTTGCCGCCCAGATGGTCAATGGCCAGATTGAAGCCATCACGGGCCTCGGCGCCGATGGCCGCAAACGGGCCCGATATGTCATTGGCGATACCAATTTTGACCGGGTTTGCCGAGGCGCCCACCGGGAGCAGCGCCGCAGCTAAAATGAACGTCGAAAGCATTTTCATGCGTGTGTCTCCTGAGAATGTTACGCCTTGGCATTCTAACCGCATAAACCTTGTTGTTTAATACTCTACACATTGACCCTTTAAGTTTGTATGCGGCCCCGTCCTGTAAAAACTCCTTCCAGGCTGGCCATGCCAGCCATTTTGTCTGTCCTGCTGACGGGCTGTACGGCCCTGCCTTCGAACCATGACCGACAGGCTTCCCGAGCCATACCGCCGCAGCAGGCAGAACAGACCCAGCTGGGCGAGACCTTGAGCCAGCTGGCCCAGTCCTTTCCTGGCCAGTCCGGCATTTACCCGCTGGCCGACTCGCACGAGGCCTTTGCAGTGCGCACCCTGCTGGCGGATGCGGCCCAGAAGACCCTGGATATCCAGTATTACATCTGGCGCAATGACCTCACCGGCACCCTCATGATGCACAGCCTGAAACAGGCGGCCGACCGCGGCGTGCGCGTACGCGTGCTGCTTGATGACAGCGCGGGCGTAGGCTTTGACAAGATACTGGCCACGCTGAATGCACACGAAAACATAGAGGTGCGGCTGTTCAATCCACTTGCCATCCGGTTTCCCCGGTGGATCAATTATGTGGTGGATTTCAGGCGGGTCAACCGGCGCATGCACAACAAGACATTCATTGCCGACAACCAGGCTGCCATTATCGGCGGACGCAACATTGGCGATGAATATTTCGGCGCTGCCCAGAACTTTCTGTTCTCCGACATGGACGTGGTGGCAGTCGGGCCTGTGGTGCACGATGTGTCCACCGACTTTGACAGCTACTGGAACAGTGAATCGGCTTATCCGGTTGCCAGCCTCTTGCCTCCGGCCCCGCCGGACGCGCTGGAAAAACTCAGGAGCCGGGCGGTGGCTACCACCGCGGATCCCAAGGCACGGGCTTTTGTAGATGCCATGAGACAAAGCAACCTGGTTGAAGAGCTGGTCAATGGCAATATTGATCTGGTGTGGGCACCCGTGCGTATGCTCAGCGACGACCCTGCCAAGGTGCTGGGCCAGGCCTCCGAGGAAAACGGCGTCGCTGCCGAGCTGGGCCGTATCCTGGATCAGCCCACTTCCCATATCGAGCTGATTTCATCGTATTTTGTGCCCACACGCACCGGCACCCGTGCGCTGGTCAATCTTGCCAATCAGGGCATAGACATTCGGATACTGACCAATTCTCTGGCCGCTACGGACGTGGCGGCGGTGCATGCCGGCTATGCCAAACACCGCAAGCCCCTGCTCAAGGCCGGCATCACCCTCTACGAGATGCGGCCGCAGCCCGACACCAGTCAGCCAGTCAACCGTACCGGAAAGCACAAGAAGCCTCGCAAGCGACGCAAGGCGGCCTTTCGCACCTGGCGCTGGGGCTTGGGTGGGGTGCCCAGTGGTTCCGGTCCCTTTGGCAGTGCCAACGCCAGCCTGCATGCCAAGACCCTGTCCATTGACGATCAGAAGGTGTTTGTGGGTTCGTTCAATTTCGACCCACGCTCGGCGCGCCTCAATACCGAACTGGGCTTTGTCATAGACAGTCCCGAGTTGTCACGAGACATCACCAGAACGTTTATGGATCAGGTGCCGCAGACCAGTTACCAGGTGCACCTGGATGACAACAACGAACTGTACTGGACGCGCCACGACAACGGCCAGACCATGCGTTTTGACACCGAACCGGAAGCCAGCCTGTGGCGGCGGATCTGGGTAGGTGTACTGTCTGCGTTTCCCATAGAATGGATGCTTTAGTCGCATTGACGGCGATCAGCATGGCAGTGTTACCCTTTTTCTGGTCAGCCGACAAGAAGGAGTCATCATGATCCATCCTCAAGCACATGCTTTCCACAGAAGACTGGCGGGGCTGCTTTTGACGCTGCTGGCCGCCCTGATGCTGTGGGTAGCAAGCGGACCCGTGCAAGCACAGGAAGACAACGAACAGCCCGTCCAGGCGACCGAACAGCAAAGTCCGGGCAATCGCGCAGCCTACGCCGCTCTGCTGGCTGTCCTGGAAAACGAAGAAACCCGGGAGCAACTGCTCGAACAGTTGCGTACCCTGTCTGACTTGCCCGGGGGTGCCACGCAACAGGATACCCTTCCGGAAGCAGGAGTGGAGGACGCCACACCCCGCGCGGTGGACAAAATCCCCCTGACCGAACGGCTGCAAAGTGTGGCAACCAAGACTCGCCAGGACATCTCCATATCCTGGTTTGTAGCCAAAAAGCTGGTTACCGGGCAGCGCATTCCCGGGATTGCACTGGATGGCTGGACGCCTGCCTTCATGACCCTCCTGTTTGTCATTGTGGCCGTCATCCTCACCCGCGTGGCACTCAGCCTGCCATTGCGTTCGATTTTCAACCGGCTGGCTCACTGGGTGGAAACCGAACAGAAGGAAAGCCGGCGACGCTGGCGCAATCATCGCTTGCATGGCTTTACCCGGGCACCCCAGGGGCGCAAACTGCTCGCCACCCTGGCAGGCCTGGGGGCCGATATCCTGGCCACCATGCTGGCCAGCATGGTTGGCTATGCCACGGCCATTTTCGTCAGCAACACGGGCCAGGGCATGTCGCTGTTCGCCATGCTGTTCCTGGCTGCGTTCTTTGCCGCCGAAATCCTGATAGCCATATCCCGTGCAGCGTTTGGCATTCGCCGGCCGGTATTGCGCACCATTCCAATGGGCACACCCACGGCCAGTTACTGGCACCGGTGGTTCAGCGCCATCATCAGCACCACGGGCTACACCTTGCTGCTCATCGTGCCAGCGGTGCAAAGCGTGTTGACCCCCGCCGTTGGCCGCCTGCTTGGGCTTGTGCTGATGCTGGTCATTTACCTGTACGCCGTCACGGCGATCTGGTCACGGCGCCACAACGTGCGTGACAACCTGCTGCAATACGCCGACAACGCCGAAACCTCTACCGTACTTGGCACCCTTGTCCGCATCATGGCGCGAATATGGCACTGGTTGCTGCTGGTTTATCTGACGGTGCTGTTTGTCGTCAGCCAGACCCAACAGCAGGCCGCGCTCAGTTTCATGGCAGCGGCCACCCTGCAAACCGCTGTGGCGCTGGCACTCGGTGCACTGGCTATTGTCGGCATCTCGTCCCTGACCAACAAGCGCGTGATCCTGTCCGGAGACTGGCATCGCACGCTGCCTTCTTTTGAAGACCGTATCAACACGTATGCGCCCTTCTTTCTGCGAGGCCTGCGCCTGCTTGTCGTCATTGCCGTTGCGCTGGCCATCGTGGATGCGTGGCGAGCCTTCAATCTCCTTGACTGGGTACAATCCGCGGCAGGGCAGCGACTGGTTTCCATGGTCATTCATGTGGGCATCATTTTGCTGATTGCCACCCTTGGATGGACCATACTTGCCAGCCTGATTGAACATCGCCTGGGCGTGACTCAAGCCCGACGTCGCCCCAGTGAACGGGAAAAAACCCTGCTGCTGCTGTTTCGCAATGCCGCGGCCATCACCATCGCCACCCTGACGGTACTCATTGTGCTGTCACAAATCGGGATAGACATCGGGCCTTTGCTGGCTGGTGCAGGGGTAGCCGGGCTGGCCATTGGCTTTGGTGCCCAGAAACTGGTGCAGGACGTCATTACCGGCATTTTCATCCAGCTTGAAAACGGTATGAATCAAAATGATGTCGTGGAGGTCGCTGGCCTGTTTGGCACGGTTGAAAAAGTCACCATCCGTTCGGTGGTCATCCGTACCCTGGATGGCGGCTACCATCTGATTCCGTTTTCGGCCATTGATCGCGTCAGCAACCATACGCGTGATTATGGCTACCATTATGGCGAATATTCCGTCAGCCACCGTGAAAGCGTGGAAGAAGCTACGGCGCAATTGCATGCAGCGTTTGACGACCTGATGCAGGATCCGGAAATTGCCGCCGAAGTGCTGGAAGAAATCACGATTCCGGGCGTAACCTCACTGAATGAACGGGGATTCACCATCCGGGTCATGATCAAGACCACACCGGGTAACCAGTGGACGGTACAGCGTGCCTTCAATCGCAAGGTCAAGGAACACTTTGACGCAGCCGGCATCGAAATCCCCTACCCGCAGACAGTCGTGCATTTCGGCCGTGACAAGGATGGCCGTGCGGCGCCGCTGGCCATGCATCAGATTGAAAAAATTGAAGACGTTCTGGATACCGGTGCCGCGCCAGGGCAGACCCGGCGCGATATGCCGCCGCGGCCCGAACCCGCTTCCGACGCAGGCCATCCATGACGATGATCATTAGCAGCCAACGCAACCTGCCTGACAGGTATTCAGTGGCCAACATGCTGGCCTACCACCTGCGCGACCCGGAAGGCGTCAGCGAACGTGGCACGCCAGATACGCTGGACAAGGCCTTTGTCTACCAGGGTGCTCCCAGCCTGCTGCGGCTCGAACTGAGCCCCGACACCGTGACAGCCAGCTGGACACTGATTCCACCGGCCAGCGCCATCAAGCAGGAAAGCCCACCCGGGCTGCCCCCGGCCGCCTCGCTGGAAACCATATTGGCAAACATGGTTGACCGCATGCTGGGCCTGCAGCAAGACATCCAGGCGTTTGAAAAATCCCATGCCACGCATCCCGAGTTGGGGCCGCTCATCACGCGACAACAGGGCCTGCGCGTGGCAGCCACTGCCACGCCATTCGAGGCACTGGCCTGGGCCATTATTGGCCAACAGATCAGTGTGAAGGCCGCTGTCGCCATCCGTCGACGCCTGATTCAGGCTACCGGCCCCCGCCTTCCTGGTGGATTATGGGGCCATCCGGATGCCTGCCAGTTGGCGACCCAGCCGCCGCAACGCCTGCTGGATGCTGGCCTGTCACAAGCCAAGACACGCGCCCTTCTGACCGTCAGTCAAATGGTGGCCAATGACACACTGCCTCTGGATACGTGGCTGCAAAGCGCGCAGCCCGACTGGCCGGCCTGGCGCGATACCTTGCTGGACGTGCGCGGTATCGGTCCGTGGACGGTCGATTACACCATGCTGCGCGGCTATGGCTGGCTGGATGGTTCCCTACATGGCGATGTAGCGGTTCGGCGTGCCCTGGCCCACCTGCTGGGCTGTGAAACACCCGTGACCGCCGCCTTTACCCGGCAATGGCTGAACCGCTTCACGCCATGGAAGGCACTGGTGGGTGCGCATCTGTGGGCCAGCAACAAGCTGCAGGCCTGATGCCGTCCCTGGCCCGACCTGGGCCCTGGCTCAACGAACCGGCAAGAAGTTGAAAAAAAACAGGCCCTGCAGATAGTTGATGCCGACACGACGAATCTTTTCATCCAGCAGGCTGGCCACCAGATCAAGACGACCAACCAACTGACCAAACTCGCGTTCAAAACTCAGGTTGATGACATCGTCGCTGATCTCGTTGGCCCATAGCAGTGGCTGACCCGCGCTGTCGCGGCGCGAGTTCAGCAACCAGGCTGCGGCTTCAACATTGCGTGCTGCGTTGAACACATGCTGGGCATCCAGGTTGTCGGTCAGATAGAAACGGCTCTTGTCGCGATGGGCGGTCAGGATCATGTCGGACAACCCATAAATGAAGGCCGCTACCCTGTCGCCGTCGTAAGCGGGCTCAAATGCGACGGCCAGCACCTCAATGTCCTGTAGCCCGTCCAGCCCGACAGGCGGCGTAGCCGTACGGATCCCGGTTTTGCCGTGTTCCAGCGCCGCCTCCAGGCTGGTGTGTCCGGCACCCCGCCAATAGCCGGGATTGCGTTTGTAGAGCTTTTCCTGCAAGCGGTAAATGCTGTCCAGATTATCGCGCATGGCCAGCGTCATGGTGCGGTTGAAATCCGATTGCAGCAACTGATCCGTACCCATGGATTCGCCGCGCGGCCCGTTGCTACCCTCGCCGGGAACCGTCGTGCAGGCCAGCATGATCAGGGCCATAAGCTTAAGGAACAGGAGCCGTACAATCCCGCTAAAATAGCGGCTGCCGAATTGTTTTCGCGCACCTTTCATGTTTTTCTTCATCCCATGATAGACATTCAATCCGCCTCACAGCAGTTCGACGGCCCTGACGGGCTGATCCATGCCGTCACCGATGTCTCCCTCAACATCCGGAAGGGCGACATCTTCGGAATCATCGGGCGCAGCGGCGCCGGAAAAAGCACCCTGGTGCGCATGCTCAACCTGCTCAACCGGCCGACTACCGGCCGTATTATCCTTGATGGCCAGGACCTTACCCAACTCAATGCGCAAGACCTTCGCCAGGCCCGTCGCGACATTGGCATGATATTCCAGCACTTCAACCTGCTGTCATCGCGTACAGTCGCGGCCAATGTTGCCCTGCCCCTCGAGCTGGCCGGCCACGACAGCACGACCATTCGTCAGCGTGTTGGCGAGCTGCTGGACATTGTCGGGCTGGCGCAGCAACGCGACCGGTATCCGGCGCAGATCAGTGGTGGGCAAAAACAGCGGGTCGGCATTGCGCGTGCCCTGGCCAACCACCCCAAGGTGCTGCTGTCCGACGAGGCGACATCAGCGCTGGACCCTGAAACGACCCGCTCCATTCTGGACCTGCTGAAGCGGATCAACAAGGAACTGGGCCTGACGATTGTACTGATCACGCACCAGATGGAAGTCATCAAACTGATCTGCGATCGAATGGCAGTCATGGAAAATGGACAGGTCATCGAGCAAGGGAATGTGCTGGATGTGTTTCGCGAGCCGGCTCACAGCGTGACTCGCTCCATGATCGGTGACGTCATTGCCCAGGAACTGCCGGCCAGCGTGCTGGCCCGCCTGCAATCACAGCAGCAGGGTAATGATCAGCATACGGATCAAAGCCATCTTCTTCGGCTGGTGTTTGTCGGATCAGGGGTGGAGCAACCCCTGCTTTCTGAAGTCGTGCGCCGATTCAACATGGATTTCAGCATTCTGCATGGCCAGATCGACGAAATACAGGAACAGGCCTTTGGCTCATTGATCATACAGGCGCAAGGCAATCGCACACAGGTTGCCGAAGCCGTGGCATTCATGGCCGCAAGAGGCGTTGCCGTAGAGGAGCTCAATCATGTCGTCAGCACTCATTGACCTGTTTGTCACATCGCTGGGCGAGACCCTGATCATGGTGGCCATATCGGGCGCCATCGGTACGGCCATCGGTCTGCCGCTGGGCATCTTGCTGCACCTGACCGACCGCAAGGGCGTGCTCCCGATCGTCAGCCTGAATCGTGCCGTCGCGCTAGTGGTCAATGCCATCCGCTCCACACCCTTCATCATCTTGCTGGTGGCCATCATCCCGTTCACGCGGCTCATTGTTGGCACTTCCATCGGCACACCGGCGGCCATCGTACCGCTGAGCATTGCTGCCATCCCCTTCATGGCGCGCCTGGTCGAATCGGCCCTGCGTGAGGTGGACAAAGGTCTGGTGGAAGCAGCCCAGGCCATGGGCGCCACCAACTGGCAGATTGTTTACAAGGTGTTGATTCCAGAGGCCTTTCCGGGAATCATCGCTGGGCTCACTATCTTGCTGATCAGCCTGGTGGGCTATTCCGCCATGGCCGGAGCAGTGGGTGGTGGCGGGCTGGGGGATCTGGGTATCCGTTATGGCTATCAGCGGTTTCTGCCCGAGGTCATGCTGGCCGTGGTGTTGATCTTGATTGTGCTGGTACAGCTGCTGCAGACCCTGGGCGACTATCTGGTGCGCCGGCTCACCCACCGTTGAGCTGGCACGCACCTCACCGTCTGTGCACGGTCGTATCCGTAATAAACATATAATGAAACGGTGCCCTTGCGCGGGGCTGTGCCGTTTACAATACGGGCTTTCACGGCTGCCCTGCTGAAACGGGCGGTTTTTCCCGGCACCCTGCCACTGATCTGTTCGTTACGGAGATTCCCTTGACTGTTTCCCTGCCCCGCCTGCTGACCACCACGTCACTGCTCTCTGCCCTGGCCCTGGTGCCTGTCATGGGCATGGCCAAGACATACAAAATCGGGGTCACGCCAGGACCTCACGCTCAGACACTTGAATTCGTACAGGACATTGCCGCCGAAAATGGCGTCAATATTGAAATCCTCGAATTCAGTGACTACGTACAGCCCAACGCCGCACTGGCTGCCGGTGACCTGGATGCCAACAGCTTCCAGCACGAGCCTTATCTGGATGCCCAGATTGCAGACCGGGGCTATGAGCTCACCAACGTGGCCTTTACCATTACCTTTCCCATGGGCATCTACTCCGAACGCATTGACAACCTTGACGATCTCCAGGAAGGGGCTCGGGTCGGCATTCCCAATGACCCGACCAATGGCGGTCGTGCCCTGCTGCTGCTTGAAGCCCAAGGTGTACTGGAGCTTGATCCCGATGCCGGCCTGAAGGCCACACCACTAGATGTGGTCGGCAACCCCAAGAAAATCAGGTTGGTCGAGCTGGATGCCGCACAACTGCCACGGTCTCTGTCCGACCTGGATGCCGCAGCGGTCAATGGCAATTACGCACAGACCGCCGGCATGGATCCGGTTGAAGATTCCATCGCCCTCGAAGACCCGCAAGGGCCCTATGCCAATATTCTGGTTGTTCGTACCGAAGACAAGGATGAGGAGTGGGTCCAGACCCTGATTGACAGCTACCACTCACCCGCCGTCAAGGACTTCGTCCAGGAGACGTTTGAAAACTCCGTCGTTGTTGCCTGGTAGGCGTCAGCAGACCTCGGGAACGGGCCTGATTCAGAATTGCAGAAGCAGGCCCATTCCCAGCAACATCAGTTGTTCCAGCGTGATCTCACTTTCATTCAGAAGCACATGATTCTGTCCGGGCGTTACGCTGATTTGTAGCTGTACATCATCGCCGGTTCGGGTCACCATGCCCAGGCGCTCCAATGATTTGGCATAGGCGTCAAACAGTTCCTCACCCAGCTGCACGCCTTCCCTGGCAGAATCACCATCGGTATCGCCGCCCGCCAGTGCCTCAAAAAGCGCCACCACCATGGCGCGATTCAGGCTGATCTGCAGATCAGCTTGCCGGATTCCCTGCAACAGCCAGTCATCCGGGCCCGATGTCTCGTCAATGGCGTCCTGCAAGAACAGGGCAGCAGAAGCATGGCTCTGACCGGCTTCATTCTGCCAGATCAATGGATCCAGACGCCATTCGGGATTATGGCGCAAAACCTGCTTCAACTGGGTGACGAGTTCCTCACGGGCGGTTTCGGAGAGCCCCTCCGGACCCGATGGACCCATGGCTTCAGCCTGTGAGCGCCAACTGGACTGCAATCTGGCCAGCGCCTCGCGATCCAGCCGATTGACGGCCATTCCCAGTGTGAGTTGTCCAATCCTTGCCGTATCCAGTTCAACCTGATGCACATGATATTGCAGGCCGATGTCCATCAGCGCATGACGCTGGCTGGTTGCCAGACTGGTCTCGATACCTTGCAGCATCATGGGTGGAATGCCTTCTCCCTGGGAAATGGCAAGGGATTCAACGCGCATCTGACTATGGTGATCCAGCCCGTCACTTTCTGCCAGCTGGCTGGTCTGGGCGTCGACGTCAATTCCGGTCAGGGTAATGACCTCTTCGCTGTGATCATCGCGTTGCCGATAGCGATCAAAATGCCCCCTGAGCTGACTGGTCCTGAACTGATCAGAGACCTCCAGAAACAGCTCACCGCCACTGAATGCAATATGTGTGGATTCGTCCGGCGGGCTGGCCAGGGCAGAAAGCTGCAACCGGGACTGGGCCTTGCCTCTGAAACCCACTTCTGTTGTGATATGCAGTGGCGTCTCCATGCCGCTGTCGGGCGCCAGCCAGGCGTGCATGTCAGGAGTGGCCTCCAGGGTGGCCTCGCTATACGCCAGCACGGGCCTGAACTGGCCTTGTCTGAGCATGGACCACGGGAAGGGGCCGTGTTCCAGGACATCATCCAGAAAGTAATGTGTGTTCTCGCCGTGCCGGTCAGTCAGGGTTACCCGGTAGCGCACGTGGGCTGTTGACCAGCCGCGCGAGTACTGCTCGATGCTGACCTGGGCATCAGCCTGGGACAAATCCGAACTGATGATGGTGCTGATTCGCTCGTTGAAATGAACCAGGCCGTCTTCGATGGCATGCTGGGTTCGCCAACCTATCAACCAGACTGACGCGACCCAGAGGACAACAAGCGCAATGACAGGCAGCAGATATCTTTTGACCATTTTGTGCGTGAACGAGCTATTGGAAAAAGGAGACAGACATCTGTTGCGGGCGACAGGCCGTCAGGCAGACGGCTGCGATCGCACTGCCGGGCGCTTGCGGGAGAGTTCGCGCGGAAGCGGGAAGGAAACGTTCTCGGGGGTGCCTTTCAGTGTGCGTACCGAAGCGGCACCAAGGTCTTTCAGCCGGTCGAGAACCTGCTTGACGAGAATTTCGGGAGCCGATGCACCCGCCGTAACACCGACATGCCGAACCCCGTCGAGCCAGGCGGGATCAATCATGGCCGGATCATCGATGAGATGGGCAGCCGCACCCTGACGCTCGGCGACTTCACGCAGACGATTGGAGTTGGAGCTGTTGGGACTGCCCACCACAATGACGAGCTCGCATTTGGGCGCCATGATGCGCACTGCATCCTGCCGGTTCTGGGTGGCATAGCAAATGTCGCTTTTCTTGGGCTCGACAATGCCGGGAAAGCGGGTGCGCAATGCCTGGGCAATTTCAGCAGCATCGTCAACGGAAAGCGTGGTCTGCGTGACAAAGGCCAGGTTGTCCGGATTGCTGACCTGGAGCCGGGCCACGTCTTCAACATCTTCCACCAGGTACATGCCGTCTTCGGACTGCCCCAGCGTGCCTTCGACTTCGGGATGACCCCGGTGGCCGATCATGATGACTTCACGGCCGGCCTTGCGCATGCGGGCCACTTCAACGTGCACCTTGGTCACCAGCGGACAGGTGGCATCAAAAACCTTGAGCCCGCGTTCATCGGCCTCGGCGCGGACCTTCTGGGAGACCCCATGGGCAGAAAACACCACAATGGCACCTTCCGGAGCCTGTTCAAGCTGTTCAATGAATATGGCCCCGCGAGTCTTGAGGTCTTCAACCACGTAACGATTGTGAACGATTTCGTGTCGGACATAAATGGGGGCGCCATGCACTTCCAGTGCACGCTCGACAATATCAATGGCCCGGTCAACACCCGCGCAAAAGCCGCGTGGCTCAGCAAGAGTGACTTCAAGACCAGCGGACAGATTTGAGCTGTCTGACATTACAGGACTCCTAAAATATAGACTTCGATACGCAGATCGTGTCCGGCCAAGGGGTGATTGAAATCCACCCATACCCAGCCTGGCTCGTATTGACGGACGACCCCTGCATATTGCTGCCCCTGCGCCGTGACCAGCTCCACAACTTCGCCAGGCTGAAAGGCATCGGAGGCGCCATCCTTCTGGACAAGCAGGGATTCGGCGATTTTTTGCACCAGATCCGGATGCCGCTTGCCATAGGCTTGCTCGGCCGAAAGCTGGTATTCAAACTGGTCGCCTTCCTGGAGGCCCAGCAGAGGTGTTTCCATCTGATCGGCCCATTGTCCGGTGCCCAGTTGAAGCGTCGCCGGGCGGTCGGCAAACGTATCGGCAAAGACAGACACCTGACCGCGGGCATCAAGCAGCTCGATGCGATAATGCAGGGTCAGGTAGGAGCCTGCCTGCACGCGCGGCCCGATAGATTCTGACATGGTTGACAAGGGGCTCTCTGAAACAGTTGTTGATATGCAAACTATTGTACCGCTCCGCGCAATCGGGCTCACATATCCCCACGTTCGGCCAGGGACAAGGCGTGGTTTCCCGTCACGATCAAATGATCAAGAAGACGGATATCCACCAGGGCGAGCGCATTCCTGAGGTGCCGGGTCAGGGCCAGATCCGCATCACTGGGCTCAGCC
>DATGUI010000254.1:0-7630 GCA_035301405.1 Burkholderiaceae bacterium | reverse complement strand
GCTGGACGGCATGCCGGTATTCATTACCCCTGGATCGTCCGACAAGAGCATTTTTTTCTGGTTGCTGGCCCGCCTGCTGTGCGCATTGGGCTTGCTGGCAGTGGCCTTCATACCCTGGCACCGCACCGGCCCTTCTCTCTTGTTGCCCATACTCAGCGCACTGGTTGTCTTGCTCTTCGTTGCTGTCCACACAGTGTATTTTGGCTTTACCGATGCCATGCCCGTGTTTTTCGTTCCCGGGAGCGGCCTGACACCCCTGAAGATATACAGCGAATACGGGCTCATGCTGCTGTATGCCATGGCCGCCATCCGCCTGGCCGCCCGCTTGTTTGCACCGCGCACCTTCAATGCCAGCAGCCTGTTCGCGGCCACGGCCATCATGGTGTTGAGCGAATACATCTTCACGCAATTCACGGCCCCATCGGACGCCCACATGCTGGCCGGCCATATTTATAAAGCCGTGGCGCACCTGCTGTTGTATCAGGCTGTCTTTGTCGAGATCGTCAAACACCCATACGGTGCCATGCGAGATACCACCGTGCAGCTGCAGGCCACTCTCGATGCCCTGCCCGACCTGGTGGTAGAAATGGACAAGGAAGGTCGTTATGTGAATGTCCATTCCCTGCCCGAATCCCTGTCGATCACGCCAAAAACCGACCTGCTCGGCAAAAGCACCCATGACGTCATGAGCCCGTCAAACAGCCAGGTGGTGTTGTCGGCCATCGCCGAGGCCGCCCGACTGGGGGTATCCCATGGCCGCATCATCGATATCAATGCCAACGGACAAGATCTGCAATTTGAGCTGTCGGTCGCGCGCAAACAAGGCGGGGCCAACGAACCCCTGCGTTTCATGGTGGTATCGCGCGACGTGACCGACCGGCTCAGAAACGAGGCCAGCCTGCACACACTGCTGATGGGCCTGATGCAAAGCCCCATCGGCTTTGTGCTGACGGACACCGAACACCGCATTGAAATGTGCAACACATTTTATGCCGACATTATTGGCATGGCCCCCGAGGAGATCAGGGGTAAGCGACCATCCGAGATTCCCGGCAGCAAGACCCCTACCAGTACCTGGCAGGCGGTGCGCGAGCGCGTGAGCCAGGGACGACCCTGGCGTGGCGAGCTGGTACGCGTGGGTGCCAACGGGCAAGAATACGTGCTATCCACGCTGGTCATCCCCATTCTCAATGCAGCCGGCGAGATCACCAATTATTTTTCTCACCTGGAAGACATCACGGAAAAGAAACAGGCGTCTGAACAAATTCGCCTGCTGTCCAAGTACAACCAGATTACCGGACTGCCCAACCGCGAGTTGCTGCAGGAGCATTTCTACTACACCAGCCAGCAAACCGGCAAGATTGCTGCACTGTGGATTGACCTGGACCACTTCAAGAATGTCAACGACGTGCTGGGACATCAGACTGGCGACACGCTGCTGGCCATTCTGGCACAGCGCCTGCGCCGTGCCCTGCATCCGCGCGACATTCTGGCCCACCTTTCGGGAGACGACTTTCTTGCCCTGCTGCCTGGCGCCAGCCAGCAGGAAGCCGCTACACGTGCCCAGCACCTGCTGGATACCATCATGGAACCCGTCATGGTGGCCGGACGCGAACTGTCGGTCACCGCCTCCATTGGCATAGCGCTCTACCCCAACGATGCCAACCGGTTCGATAGCATGCTGCGGCTGGCCGAAACCGCCATGTATCGTGCCAAGCAAGATGGCCGCAACCACAGCTGCTTCTTTACGCCCGAGATGCAAACCAACACAGCACGCATTCTCGCTCTCAGCAACGCCCTGAAAACTGCCCGGCAACGCAGCGAGCTACGTCTGGTCTACCAGCCCCAGATTCATCAGGACAGAAAGCGGATATTTGGGGCCGAAGCCCTGTTGCGCTGGCGCTCGCCCCGACTGGGCGACATCAACCCCACCGAATTCATCCCCATTGCCGAATCCAGTGGCCTGATTGTCTCCATTGGTGAATGGGTCATCAAAACCGCCGTCAGACAACTGCGACGGTGGCAAGACAACGGGCTGGATGATCTCGTGGTTTCGGTCAACCTGTCGGCCGTGCAATTCAATCAGCCCGATCTGCCGGCGCGTGTCATCAGTATCCTGCAAGAGGCAGGGGTATCGCCCGACTGCCTGACGCTGGAAATCACCGAAGCGGTGGCCATGCGAGGGTCCCAATTGGCCATCCAGCAGATTCACGCTCTGACCCGTCAAGGCATACGCATTGCCATTGATGACTTTGGAACGGGCTATTCATCACTCAGTTATCTCAAGCGTTTCAACATTCACAAGCTCAAGATTGATCAAAGCTTTGTCCGTGAAATCACACACGACACAGATGACCAGGCCATCGTCTCGGCCATTATCCATATGGCCCGCAGCCTGGGCATCGGCATTATTGCCGAGGGCGTGGAAAGCACCGAGCAACGCGAGATTCTTCAGGGTTATGGCTGCAACACCATGCAGGGCTATTTGTTCAGCGCACCACTGGAAGTGGATGACTTTCAGCAGTTTGTGCGCCAATACCGCCAGCGACAGCAGCCGGCAGGCCCGGCCCGCAGTGGCCACAAGCCCGCCAGCGGCCAAACGACGCCGGAACAGCCGGGTACAAACCTGGATCCATCAGGCACCCAGCACTACGGGTACTGAGGTTCCAACAACAACCCAAATCAACTGCCCTGCATCAGACGCAAGATGCCTTGGGCATGCTCCGGCCCTTCTGTCGCCATCACCAGGCGTCCATCCGTAATGGCTTGAGTAATCTGTGACACATTGACCAGTTGGCCCTGTACGCTTAACAACAGAAAATGTCCCTGTGCCTGTTCCGTCACTGCACGCAATTTTGGTATGCCGCGCTCGTTCATTTCAAGCAGGAGATAAATTTCATCCTCACCCTGTCGTACCGGCGTGACGCGTCCCATGTCACTCTGGATGATCACCGGCTGAGGCAATGCATGCAAGGTATTTCCGCCTCCGATATCAACGGGAACCAGCTCATCCTCTTGCTGTTGCTGTGCCAGGTGCAGGGTAATGACGACTTGTTCTTGCTCGCCTCCTTGTTGCTGCTGTTGCGCCGGTGCGCTGCCTGACGATGCAGGCGAAGACCGTTGGCTCTGCATTGAGGGCGGCTGCGGATCAACGGCTTCAGGCTGTTGTTGCACCGGTGTGGTGTGCTCACAGGCCGCCAATAGAAAAGCAGCTGCCACCATGATGGATTTCGCCAAAGTTCTCATAAATTACTCCACAACAGGGTTCTTGCATTGATAACAAAATGATCAAACACAAGAATGCCGCAAGATACACAATATCTTGCGGCATTCATGGCATGTGCGTTTACTGTTTCGCCTGAACGTCAATGTCTACCCGACGATTGGGTGCGAGACAGGCGATCAACTCAGACTGACTGGTGTTGTCATCACAGTAC
Source organism: Burkholderiaceae bacterium (assembly GCA_035301405.1). Classification (GTDB taxonomy): domain Bacteria; phylum Pseudomonadota; class Gammaproteobacteria; order Burkholderiales; family Burkholderiaceae_B; genus JAJYRX01. The sequence goes on along the minus strand of DATGUI010000254.1, from coordinate 4,193 downwards.
ACCAGTGGCTGAGTCTTCCCATACCCGGCTGCTTGTACGGTACCCGCTGGAATGCCTTGCTGAATCAGCGCTTGCACCACGGCTTGGGCACGCTGTTCTGAAAGATGCTGGTTCGCTGCTGCGTCACCAATTCGATCCGTGTGGCCGCTAACGCGAACCTGATCCACTTGGCTGACCTCTTTGAGCGCATCAGCCACTTCGCGGACCGCTTCCAGACCTGCGGGCGTCAGTGTAGCACTGGCAAACTCAAAGCCCACATCACCCGATAGAGAGAAAGGCTGGATCTCGGGGGTCTGGCGTTCCATCAGCAGGTCCTCACAGTCTTCCGGCAACCAGTGGTAGGAACGCGCAATGCGCTTATTATCGAACAGCACCTTGAATTGACAGGACACCACACCCTGATTGGTGTTGAAGTGAAAGAGGTAATCCCACTCACGCACCTTGAATCCTTCAGCAAAATGCGGCCGATCAAGCATATTGTAGATCTGGTCGCGCGTCATGCCATCGTTGACGATAGCGCGTTGCACTGTCTTGACATTATCCACATTCGGGTATGCGCCGGTCACGAAGCTAACGTTATCAACATCAGGGAAAACCGGATCCTCCGTCTTGCCCTGATCATTTACCGAACTGGGGGTACCACATCCTGCCAGGCCCGCACAGGCAAGTACGGCGGCAGCAATCATTGATTTATTCATCACAACATATCCTTGAAAGCAATTGAAGGCGTCGGCCAGACCGGCCGACACCTGATCCGAGCGGGTTTACCACTGATAACCTACACCCACCGTGCCACCGTAAGCGCCGCGCGAGCTGGCGTTACCCGAGAGCTTGACGATCCACTTGCCGTTGTCCGTTACCGTGGAGTATCCGATAGCTACACCGGACTCGCCATTCCAAGCGCCACCGGCCACAGCCATCATGCTCTTGCCAGGCAGGTAGGCCTGCGGCAGACCGGCTGTTGCCATTGCTGCTGCGACACCGGCACGCAGACGCTTGTCAGTGCGGCGCAGGTCACCTCTGACATCATCAATCTGATTCTGGAGATTGCTTGCCGTATCCTGGAGCTGCCCCATGTTGACAGCATCTCCACGGTCGACACCCGGCGCCATATTCGTAATGCGCTTGCCAGACATGTCGATGCCATTTTCGTTGATGACCGGACCATTGTTGATTTCGACACGATCAGCTGTCACATTGGTGGCATCCACATCAATGGCCGTAATGCTCTTGACGGACACATCCTGCGCCAGGGCCACGGTAATCTCTCCGGAACCATCGTCACTCTGTGTGACTTTGGTCATGATGTTCTGGCCCTCGTCAAACTCGGACCAGTCCGTGTTGCCACTGCCGCCCACCACGTCTACCTGAGTATTCAGCGGGGCATCGTGTTCGCCATCGTTGGAGCCGAAGGTCAGCCCATCGTCCAGCGTCGCCAGTGTCTGCTCGTTACCGTCTTGATCGGTGTAGCCCAGGCGCGTCGTGTCATGCTCGTCCTGGTCGGTGCCGACTCCACCCGGCCCATCCACGACTGATTGAGAGGCGCTGCGCCGCTCACCGTCGCTGTCCGCCTCACCATAAAAGTTAAGACTGCCGGCGCTGCCTTCATCACCATCATCACCCATACTCAGGTACGGGCCGTCGGTATCACCGACCGTGATGCTCTCATTAACGTGAACGTTGTCAGCCAGGTCTAGCGTGATGGTGTGATCACCTTCGTCATGATCAATATCAACAACGATATTGCCATCACCACTCTCCGTGCTGCCACCGGAGCCGCCACCTGGACCGGTGCCGGGCTCGCCCGTTACATCGACGTTATCGCCAGGCAGTACCGGTTGATAATCACCGCCATTGGCACCGATATTCCAGGGCTCTAAAGCATCGGCAAGATTATTGATATCTGCGCCAGATCCGAAGACGTCCTCCCAGTAATCACCCCAGTTCAATGTGCCATCGTCATTCAGCTTGACATCACCACCAATGAACTGAGCAATGGAGTCGCCCATGGCATAAAGCTGGCTGCCGTTAATGGCATCCCTGCTGTTTGCATCGATAGTTCCAGGAGCAACATTGGTGATTTTCAATTCGCCGGCATCGATACCACCTAAGGTAATGCTTGGGCCATTGTTAATAGTTAGCCCATCATTGTTTACTGTGGTGTCGCCAATTGTAAGACTGCCATCATCACCCAAATCGACGTCTTCGTTTAGTGAGACCACAACTTCGGCGTCATCATCCTCACCGTCTTGAATAACAGTAATATTTTCATCACCCAAAAAGGCAACCTCGCCACCAGGAGTGATCTTTGCATCATTACCGTCTTCGTCGGTTGCGGTCCACCCACCGGCAACAGTATCTTCCAGCCGCTCAAGCTGATCGACGTTGACAGCGTCGGTACCATCCACACCAGGTGCTACATTGGTAATCTTATTACCGCCTGCATCAATACCATCCACAGTGATGCTTGGACCATTAACAATGGTTAGGCCTTTGTTATTGATGTGGGTATCACCCATTTCGACACTGCCCTCTTCACCCAAATCGATGTTTTGTGCGAGTTGGACTTTTAGACCACCGTCGCCATCTTTGATAACGCCGATATTGCCGTCGATGAGTTTGTCTTCGTCGAGTTCTGCACCGCCTGTAATAGACAATGTCTCACCCAGGTTGCGATGAACCTCTTGTCCATCGTCTCCTTCAAACTTTAGACCTTTCCCGACGATTTCATCTGTATTTTGATCCAGATAATCTTTGTTGACGATGTGGGTGCCTTCGGTGATGGATCCATCATAATGAACATCACCCTCTTCGGTCACCCAGAATTTATTACCCAGTCTGGTTTCACCCGATACGTTCAGGTTATTGGTGGTGACGTTACCTTCCTCGATAATAGTCTGGTTATCGGTATCGCCACCAATGGTCACACTATTATCCACCTCGATGGTATTAAGTTCAGTGAGGTCTTCAGCCAGCTGTACAAGCAACCCGCCGTCACCATCGCGGATCACACCGATGTTTCCTTTACTCAGGTCACCTGCTGCGCCACCCTTGACCGTAAGGGTCTGACCTAGTTCGCGGTGTACTTCCTGGCCATCGTCGCCCTCAAAGTTCATTCCCAGGTCTTGCAGGCCTTGCATGGCATCACCTACATTTTGATAGGTTTCATTTTCATGCTTGAACTTGTAGTTCGGATCGGTCAGTGTGCCATCATCATTGATTTCGGTATCACCGCCAAACTGCTCTGCGGTGTCTTCAGCCAAATTTTGCAGGTAGGTGTTGGTTGCCCACAGCTGAGAGCCGTTAATGGCATCAGTGCTTTCTTCTGAAACAACTCCAGGAGCCACATGGACGATCTGTCGCTCATTACCCTTGCTGCCTACGGAAACAACAGGGGTATCTGCATCTTTGCTACCTGCCGCTGTGTAAGCGCCACTCAAGGTATAAGCACCCTCGTTTTTCTCGATGGTTTCCGAACCCGAACCCAATGCAACGCTGTTGTCGTGCTCGGCTATGGCACCGGCACCTATTGCCATGGCCTGTTCTGCGCTAGCCGCTGCGCCTTGGCCCTGTGCCATGGAACGTGCTGCACTGGCGTTAGCGTCTGTGCCAAGTGCCATGGCATCGTCGTCGGTAGCTTCAGCCTTAACACCCATGGCCAAGGCATTTTCAAATTCGGCTTTTGCAGAGTTGCCAATGGCAATGCTGTTGATGTTACGTGCTTCCTCAGCGGGATTGCCCGTAAAACCGGACGTTGCACCAGTACCGATAGCAATGCCATCAGAGGCCTGCGCAAGCGCACCGGTTCCACTTGCCTGTGCATTGGAAGCGCTGGCAGCAGAATGTGTACCTTGCGCAATTGAATTTGTACCCGAGGCACGAGAGTGCGTACCTTGTGAGATTGCATCCTCCGCTGTGGTTTCAGCATCACTTCCTTGTGCAATGCCTCTGGCGGCATTAACAAGGGAGTCCTTGCCAATCACAATGCCTTCCTCAGCTGTGGAGTCTGAATCTGTTCCAATCACAATGGAGTTGTCACTGACGGCCGCACCGTTACCCTGCACATCATCTGAAGAATCGCGTCCGATCACAATGGAGTTAAGCCCTGCACTTTTCACGTTAGTCCCAATGGCCACCCCACTTTCACCCTGGGCTTCCGTTTCAGAATTACCGATCGTCGTGGAGTTGAGACC
>DATGUI010000253.1:0-12089 GCA_035301405.1 Burkholderiaceae bacterium | reverse complement strand
TGGCCAGCAGCAGCAGGCCAAACAATGTCTTGATGCCCTGCATCCACGCCCCGGCACGCGGCATGAGCAAGCCGGATGACAGGCCCACGATCAGCAGCAACACGCCCTGGCCCCAGGCCATGGCAAACAGGGCCGAGCCGCCCAGGACGATGTCCCCGGTTTGTGAAATGAACAACAACACACCCGCCAGCGGGGCGGCCACGCAAGGGCCGACGATCAGGGCGGACACCATGCCCATGACAAACACGCCACCGGCACGCCCGCCGGGAATACGGTTGAGGCGTTCGTTGAGCCGGTTCTGCAGCGCAGCCGGGGCCTGGAGGGTATAGACGTCAAACATGGCCAGGGCAAACAGGCCCAGCAGAATGGCAAACAGCGTCAATACCCATGGCGTTTGCAGCCACACCGCCAGGCTGGCGCCTACCAGCCCTGCGGCCACACCCAATACGGTGTAGACCAGCGACATGCCCAGAACGAATATGGCGGCCAGCGAAAAACCGCGCCACCGCGACAGGGTTTCTTGCCTGTCGGTGCCGGCAAGAATCGCCAGCAAGATGGGCACCATGGGCAGCACGCACGGGGTGAACGACAGCAACAGGCCAAAGACAAAGGACAGGGCCACGATCTTGCCAATGCCCGCCTGCCCCAGCCAGGCGGCCAGCCCGGTATCGCCCAGATTCATCAGGGCATCCAGTCCGGAAGAGGGAGCGCTATCGGATGCCGTCGACAAGTCAGCGTCCGGACTTGCTGTGGCGTCGTCCGCGCCCGTGGCGAACAGGCCGCCCGCATCGGTGTCATCGGCCGCCTGCATGGCTTCAGGCGGCGTGGAATCCGCCAGAGCGGGCACGGCGTCAACCACGCCATCGCCATCCAGCGTATAGCCCTCTGCCGTGGGCGTCAGGGTAAACACGTGTTCAGCGGGGGTGTAGCACAGGCCGGCATCGGCACAACCCTGGCTGGTCAGAGTGAGGGTCAGGGGCTGGTCGGCCCCGGCCTCGACAGGAATTTCCAGGGTGTACTCGCCGTAGTACACCGGCATGTCTTTTTCAAAAGTGATGTCGTACTTGACCAGCGCCGGGGGCAGACCCAGTTCGCCCAGCCGGGAAGCGTCGGTTTCAGGCTCGAGAACGGCTTCCAGCCGCTCCTGGTACATGTAGTATTCGGGCGCCACCTTGAAATGGATGTCTACCCGCTCGGGGCTCCCCATGGCGGCAGACAGGACGAAGGCATCGTCAGGATCCAGAAAATCATCCTGACTCCAGGCGGGAACGGCCACCAGCAAGCCGACGACCAGCGCCAGCAGCCACCCCCCCAGCCATCGCAACCTGAATACAGCCAAGGGGTTGGCAACACGCCGGGAAAATACTGCGTACATGAAGCGTCCTGTCAAGAAGAAATGGGTCGGGTCTGCTCGTGCATCCAGTCAAGGTAGGCGGCGGTGCCGCCGGTGACATCCAGCACCAGCAGTTCGGGCACCTCGTAGGGGTGCAGGCCGGAAAGCCGTTCGGCAAGCGCGGGCAGACGGTCTGCGCAGGTCTTGATGGTGAGTGCGACCTCGGTTTCTTCTTCCACCTTGCCTTGCCACTGGTAAATGGACAACGATGGGGGCGCAAGGTTCACACAGGCAGCCAAACCCTCGTGAACCAGGGCCTGTGCAATGTGTCTGGCCACCGCATTGTCGGGGGCGGTGCTCAGCACCACGACCGGGGCCTGGGGGTTGTCGGCAACCTGCTCTCGGCGAAGCTTGATGTCTTTACTCATGATTGCCCTCCTGGGTGAAGTGTCAACAAAAAACGGGCCCTTGCGGCCCGTTTCTGATGGTGATCCATGCGATGCTGCTGCGCGCATTTGAAGCGAAGGATGAGGACTTATGCGTCCTCGGCCACGTCGTCTTCGATTTCGGGGCGATCAACCAGTTCCATGAAGGCCATGGGGGCATTGTCGCTGGTGCGAAAACCCATTTTCAGCACACGTGTGTAGCCACCTGGGCGCTCTTGATAACGGGGGCCAATCTCGTCGAACAGCTTGGTCACTGCCTGGCGGTCACGCAGACGGGCAAAGGCCAGCCGGCGATTGGCCACGGTGGGGTTTTTGGCCAGCGTGATCAGCGGCTCGATGACGCGCCGCAGCTCTTTGGCCTTGGGCAGCGTGGTCTTGATTGCTTCGTGCGTGATCAGTGAAACCGACATGTTGCGGAACATCGCAGTGCGATGGGCGCTGGTGCGGTTGAGTTTTCTGAGTCCATGACGATGGCGCATGATGTATTCCTGTAAAAAATGAATCTTGTTTTAAAACAGTGGTTGTCTGTTGTCCGGTTTCTTCTATCAGCCAGGCTGCGGACCGGATGGGTTCTGCCCGGGATCAGTCCGGGCAGAAGGCACGCTGGTGTACAGAGCGCGTTATGGACGCTCCAGCCCCAGCGGAGGCCAGTTATCGAGCTTCATGCCCAGTGTCAGACCGCGGGCAGCCAGAACTTCCTTGATTTCGTTCAGTGACTTGCGACCCAGGTTGGGCGTCTTGAGCAACTCGTTTTCAGTACGCTGGATGAGATCCCCGATGTAGTAGATGTTCTCGGCCTTCAGACAGTTGGCAGAGCGAACGGTCAGCTCGAGATCATCAACCGGACGCAGCAGCACCGGATCAATCTGAGGTGCCGTGCTGGTTGTGGTGGATCCGTCGGTAATGACCGGCGTATCGTAAGAATCGGCTGCGCCTTCCAGGGACGCAAACACCGAGATCTGATCCATGAGAATGCGTGCGGCCTGGCGGACGGCTTCTTCCGGTGCCACCACCCCATTGGTGTGGACGTCAAGAATGAGTTTGTCCAGGTCCGTGCGCTGCTCGACCCGTGCGCTGTCAACCTTGTAGCTGACGCGACGAATCGGGCTGTAGGAGGCATCAAGAATGATGCGGCCAATGGTGTGCGCGTGATCTTCGCTGAGCGCCCGGACGTTGCCAGGCACATAGCCCCGACCCTGCTCGACCTTGATCTGCATCTCGATGGCGCCGTCCTCGGTGAGGTGCGCAATGACGTGATCCGGGTTGATGATTTCCACATCGTGCGGCAGCTCGATGTCAGAAGCCTTGATCACGCCTTCACCGGATTTGTTCAGTGTCAGGGTGACTTCTTCGCGGTTGTGCAGCTTGAACACCACCCCTTTCAGGTTGAGCAGGATGTCGACGACATCTTCGCGCACCCCTTCAATGGTGGAGTATTCGTGAAGCACGCCGGTGATCTGTACTTCGGTGGGCGCATAGCCCACCATGGAAGACAGCAGGATGCGGCGCAGGGCGTTGCCCAGCGTGTGGCCGAAGCCGCGCTCGAAGGGCTCCATGATGACGCGAGCATGGTGGTCGGTGACCGGCTCCACTTCGATGGTGCGGGGCTTCAAAAAACCTGGTGATGACATGAAATTTCCTTTTCAATACCCTCGGCTCGTTACACCGATAAGGCTGACGGATTACCCACCCAAGAGAATCAACGTGAGTAGAGTTCGACAATCATGGATTCATTGACGTCTTGTGCCACGTCGGTGCGGTCGGGCGCTTGCTTGAACACACCGGAGAGCTTGTCGGCGTCGACTTCCACCCATTGCGGCAGGCCGATTTCAGTGGCCAGGGCCAGGGCTTCGGCAATGCGAACCTGCTTCCGGGCCTTTTCGCGGACGCTGACGACATCACCGGGCTTGACCGCCATGGAAGCGATGTCAGCCGTGACGCCATTGACTTCGATACCGCGGTGGTTGACGATCTGGCGTGCCTCGGCGCGCGTGGAGCCAAAGCCCATGCGGTAGACAACGTTGTCAAGACGGCATTCGAGCAGCTGGATGAGGATTTCACCCGTGTTGCCCCGACGACGCTCGGATTCCTTGAAGTAGCGGCGGAACTGTTTTTCGAGTACGCCGTACATGCGCTTGAGCTTTTGCTTTTCACGCAGCTGCAGGCCGTAGTCGGATGTGCGCGAGCCCGAGGTGCGGCCATGCTGGCCGGGGCGGGAATCAAGCTTGCACTTGGTGTCCAGCGAGCGGCGCGCGCTTTTCAGAAAGAGATCGGTGCCCTCGCGACGCGAGAGCTTGCATTTAGGTCCAATATAACGTGCCAACGTTCTTCCCCTTAGATTCGACGACGCTTGGGCGGACGGCAGCCGTTGTGCGGCAGCGGTGTGATGTCGGCAATACTTGTAATGCGTATGCCCAGGGCATTCAGTGCCCGAACGGATGATTCGCGTCCGGGACCAGGGCCCTTGATACGGACTTCAAGATTCTTGATACCGTATTCCTGTGCGCTGCGGCCGGCCGATTCGGCAGCCACCTGAGCGGCAAAAGGCGTTGACTTGCGCGAGCCCTTGAACCCGGCAGCACCCGCCGTTGCCCAGGCCAGTGCGTTGCCCTGACGGTCGGTGATCGTGATGATCGTGTTGTTGAATGAAGCTTGGACGTGTGCAATGCCGTCCGATACGCTTTTGCGGATGCGTTTGCGGGCGCGCGATGCGCCACCTGATGCTTTCGCCATGTCAGTCCTCGGTTATTTTCTCAGGGAAGCGACGGCACGGCGCGGTCCCTTGCGGGTGCGTGCATTGGTGCGCGTGCGCTGACCATGAACCGGCAGGCCACGACGGTGGCGCATACCCCGGTAGGTTCCCAGATCGACCAAACGCTTGATCGAGAGTTGTACTTCGCGGCGGAGATCGCCTTCGATGGTGAGCACGTTGACGTGCTCGCGAATGCGTTCGAGTTCGCCGTCGGTCAGATCCTTGATTTTCTTGGCCGGCTCGACGCCGGCAGCATCACAGATTTTCCGAGCCGTGGTGCGTCCAATCCCGAAAATGGCGGTCAGACCGATCTCGGTGTGCTGATGCGGCGGAATGTTGATCCCTGCAATACGGGCCATGACTTTTCCTTGTTGAATCGGGTGCGTCGGGGCGCTTAGCCCTGACGCTGCTTGTGACGGGGGTCGGTACAGATGACACGCACCACCCTGTGACGTTTGATGATTTTACAGTTGCGGCAGATCCGCCTGACTGATGCCATTACCTTCATGGGTTACTCCAGATTTGACTGTTTGTTGACGCACATACCTTGTGGCCTAGCGCATGGGCATGCCCGCGCCCTTGAAGCTGGCCTTTTTAAGCAGTGAATCGTACTGATGCGAGACCATGTAGGCCTGGGTCTGGGCCATGAAGTCCATGGCGACCACCACAATAATCAGCAGCGAGGTACCGCCAAAGTAAAAAGGTACATTCCAGCGCATTTGCATGAACTCGGGCAGCAGGCACACCAGTGTGATGTAGAGTGACCCTGCCAGGGTCAGGCGCATGAGGATGCGGTCAATATAGCGTGCCGTTTGCGGTCCGGGACGAATGCCGGGCACAAAGGCACCGCTTTTCTTGAGGTTGTCTGCCGTTTCGCGGCTGTTGAATACCAGAGCCGTATAGAAAAAACAGAAAAAGATGATCATCACCGAAAACAGCGTGACATACAGCGGCTGATGCGGCTGCAACGCGGCGGTGAGATCGCCCAGCCAGCTCATGCTGGAACTGGTTGAGAACCAGCTGCTGAGGGTGGCCGGAAGCAAGATGATGGACGACGCAAAAATGGGAGGAATCACGCCTGCCATGTTCAGCTTGAGCGGCAGATGCGAGCTTTGCCCACCATAGATCTTATTGCCCACCTGGCGTTTGGCGTAGTTGACCGTGACACGGCGCTGGCCGCGCTCCACAAAGACCACGAAATAGGTCACTGCCACCACCAGCACCAGAATGAACAGTGCTGACAGGATGGACATGGAGTCGGTACGGACCAGATCAAGCATGCCACCCAGGGCGCTGGGCAGGCCGGCCACAATACCCCCAAAGATGATGATGGAAATGCCGTTGCCGATACCGCGTTCGGTGATCTGCTCGCCCAGCCACATCAGGAACATGGTGCCGGTGACCAGGGTAACGATGGTGGTGAAGCGGAATATCAGGCCCGGGTCAATGACGAGACCGGGCTGGGATTCCAGAGCCACCGATATGCCCACCGCCTGGAACAGCGCCAGGAACACCGTGCCGTAGCGGGTGTACTGCGTGATCTTGCGTTGCCCGGACTGGCCTTCTTTCTTGATGGCTTCCAGTGTGGGCACCACCACGGACATCAGCTGCATGATGATGGCCGCTGAAATATAGGGCATGATGCCCAGTGCCAGCACGGAGAAGCGCTCAAGTGCGCCGCCCGAGAACATGTTGAACAGGCCCAGTATGCCCCCCTGATTCTGCTGAAACAGATCGGACAGGGCGTCGGGGTTGATGCCGGGCACCGGCACGTGGGTCCCGAGACGGAACACCACCAGCGCCATGATCAGGAAGGTCACGCGACGGCGAAGATCGCCGTAGCGTGGTCCGGATGCCTTTGCCTGTGCTTTTGCCACAATGCTCTCTGGTTAGGCCAGCGTACCGCCAGCGGCTTCAATGGCCGCCTTGGCACCTGCGGTGGCAGCAATGCCGCGCAGATTCACCTTGCGGGTGAGCTCGCCAGATTTGATGACCTTGATGGTACGGGCGTTTTGCGCCACGATGCCTGCCTGCTTGAGCGCCTGGACATCGATGTCGTCGATGGGGAGGCGTTCGAGTTCGGACAAGCGGACCTCAGCATGGAGGTGACGGGTAGGCGACGTGAAACCGCGTTTTGGCAAACGGCGGTGGTAGGGCATTTGCCCGCCCTCGAAGCCGACTGCCACGGTACCGCCCGTGCGGGCCTTGAGACCCTTGTGACCACGGCCTGACGTTTTGCCCATGCCCGAACTGCGGCCACGGCCAACGCGACGACGCGCGTGCTTGCTGCCTTCGGCGGGTTGCAGGGTATTGAGTTGAGTAATTTCCATGTCGATTCCTTCAGGCTGGTGTAACCGCAACCAGGTAATCTATCTTGCGGATCATACCCCGGATTTCGGGGGTATCAGCCAGCACACGGCTGCTGTTGATGCCGCGCAGACCCAGGCCGCGAACCGTATCCCGGTGAGACTTCTTGGTACCGATGACGGAACGTACGAGGGTAACCTTGATTTGTTTCTGAGCCATGACTATTACCCCAGGATTTCTTCGACTGTCTTGCCGCGCTTGGCAGCAATTTCAGCCGGTGTGGCGCAGTCGCGAAGGCCGTTGAGCGTGGCCCGAACCAGGTTGTACGGGTTGCTCGAGCCCAGGCTTTTGGCCACGACGTTACGCACGCCCATGACTTCGAAGATGGCGCGCATGGGGCCGCCGGCAATGACACCGGTACCTTCGGAAGCCGGTGAAATCAGAACGCGGGATGCCCCGTGCTGACCCACCACGGCGTGATGCAGGGTGCCGTCCTTGAGGGGCACCTTGAACAGGCCGCGACGTGCCTGCTCCATGGATTTTTGCACGGCAACCGGGACTTCGCGGGCCTTGCCCTTGCCCATGCCGATGCGGCCATCGCCATCGCCCACCACGCTGAGTGCGGCGAAGCTCATGGTGCGGCCGCCCTTGACGACCTTGCTGACGCGGTTGACGCCAATCATTTTTTCACGCATGCCGTCGTCGCGATCGTCGGCGGCGTGTCGTTGTGCTCTAGCCATGATGACAAATTCCTTAGAACTTCAGACCGGCTTCACGCGCGGCTGTGGCCAGTGCCTTCACACGGCCGTGAAAACGGAAGCCCGAGCGGTCGAATGCGACTGTCTCGATGCCCGCCTCGCGTGCTTTCTCGGCCACACGCTTGCCGATGATGCCGGCAGCAGCAACGTGGCTGGCACGGGTGCCCTGGTCGGCCAGGGATTTGCGGATTTCGGGCTCGAGCGTGGAAGCGCTGACGAGCACGCGGTTGCCTTCCGGCGAAATGATGGTTGCGTAAATGTGCTGATTGGAGCGGAACACCGAAAGCCGGTGCACGCGCTGCGTGGCAATCTTGCGGCGGGAAGCCGCAGCACGACGCAAGCGGGATTGTTTGTTGTCCATGATACGTCCTTGCCTGTGCGCTTACTTCTTCTTGGCCTCTTTGAGAACCACGCGTTCGTCCTGATAACGTACGCCCTTGCCCTTGTAGGGTTCGGGGCGACGGAAGGCGCGGATCTCGGCGGCCACTTGACCGACGACCTGCTTGTTGATGCCCTTGACCACGATTTCAGTGGGGGAGGGGCACTCGATGGTGATCCCTTCAGGGACGTCGTAGACGATGTCGTGGGAGAAACCAAGCTGCAGCCGGAGGGCCTTGCCCTGCATCTGGCCACGGAATCCGACACCGACCAGGTTGAGCTTGCGCTCGAAGCCGTCGCTGACACCCACCACCATGTTGTTGACCAGGGAACGCATGGTGCCGGCCATGGCCACGGCATGATGCGTGTCGTTGGCCTCGTGGAAGGTGAGCGTGCCGTCATCGAGACGGATTTCTACGTTGGGATCCAGTGGCTGGGCCAGGGAGCCCTTGGGGCCCTTGACCGTGATCTGGCTGGCCTCGATGGCAGCCTGAACACCAGAGGGAACCGATACGGGATACTTAGCAATACGTGACATAGTGTGGTTCCTCCGATCAAGCCACGTAGCAGAGTACTTCGCCACCCACGCCGCTGGCACGGGCCTTGCGGTCGGTCATGACGCCACGCGGGGTAGACACGATGGCCACGCCCAGGCCGTTCATGACGGAAGGGATGGCCTTGCTGCCACGATAGATGCGCAGACCTGGCCGTGACACGCGATCAATGCTTTCTATGACGGGCCGGCCGGCATAGTACTTGAGCGTGATGTCGAGTACAGGTTTGGCGGCTTCGCCGGTGACTTCGAAGCTTTCGATGTAGCCCTCGTCTCTAAGCACGGTTGCAATGGCAACCTTGAGCTTGGAAGAGGGAATGCTGACCGTTTCCTTGTTGACCATTTGCGCGTTGCGCACGCGGGTCAACATATCGGCGATTGGATCGCTCATGCTCATGTGTATTCCCCCTACCAGCTTGCCTTGGTGATGCCGGGGATTTCCCCGCGCATCGCCATTTCGCGCATTTTGTGACGTGTCAGACCAAACTTGCTGTAGACGCCGCGCGCCCGGCCGGTTACGGCACAGCGCGTGGTCAGACGGGTTGGATTGGCATTGCGCGGCAGCCGCTGCAGCTGCAGACGTGCCTGATAGCGCTCTTCGTCAGATTTGGACTGGTCGTCAATGATGGCCTTGAGCGCTGCGCGCTTGCCGGCATATTTGCGAACCAGCTTTTCACGCTTGACTTCGCGATTGATGAGTGAAAGTTTTGCCACGTCATCGCCCCTTAGTTGCGGAACGGGAAGCTGAATGCGCCCAGCAGGGCACGGGCTTCGTCGTCCGTTTTGGCTGTGGTGGTGATGCTGATGTTGAGCCCACGCACAGCGTCAATCTTGTCGTAATCGATTTCAGGAAAGATGATTTGTTCCTTGACACCGATGTTGTAGTTGCCGCGACCATCGAACGCCTTGGCGGACACACCGCGGAAGTCGCGCACGCGAGGGAGCGCAACGGCAATCAGGCGATCGAGAAATTCGTACATGCGACGGCCACGCAGCGTGACCTTGCAGCCGATGGGATAGTTTTCGCGGATCTTGAACCCGGCAATGGCCTTGCGGCTGACCGTGACGATCGGCTTCTGGCCGGAGATGCGGGTGAGATCGGCCACGGCGTTATCCATGGCCTTGCGGTCGGCCACGGCCTCGGAAACACCCATGTTGAGGGTGATCTTTTCCAGGCGTGGCACCTGCATGACGCTTTTGTAGCCGAACTTTTCGGTAAGGTCAGCGACAACCTTGTCCTGATAGAACTGTTTCAAACGAGCCATCTGTTACGCCCCTTATGCCTTGGCGCCAACAACGGCGCCGCTGGACCGGAAGACACGGACCTTTTCGCCATCAACCACCTTGATGCCAACGCGGTCGCCCTTGCCCGTTTCGGGGTTGTAGAGTGCCACGTTGGAAATGTGGATGGGCATGGTTTTGTCGATGATGCCACCGGCAACACCGGCCATGGGATTACCCTTGCTGTGTTTCTTGACGACGTTGATGCCTTCGACCAGGATGCGGTCGGCGCCCACACGGGCCAGGACCGTACCGCGACGGGATTTGTCCTTGCCAGCCAGGATGATGACTTCGTCGCCCTTGCGTATTTTTTGCATGCTTGCTCCCTGACTAGATGACTTCAGGTGCCAAAGACACGATTTTCATGAATTTGTCGGTACGCAGTTCGCGCGTGACCGGACCAAATATGCGCGTGCCAATGGGTTCGAGCTTGGGGTTGAGCAATACGGCGGCGTTGCCACCGAACTTGATCAGTGAACCGTCGCGACGACGAACGCCCTTGGCCGTACGAACAACCACAGCGTTGTAGATTTCGCCTTTTTTGACGCGTCCGCGGGGGGCCGCTTCCTTGACAGCAACTTTGATGATGTCGCCAATAGCGGCATAACGGCGCCTGGAGCCGCCCAACACCTTGATGCACATGACGGAGCGTGCACCCGTGTTATCGGCCACGCCAAGCGTGGTCTGCATTTGAATCATGATATGTCCTGTTCCAACTTGGCTGCACCCGCACAAGGTACTGGCACAACCAGTTTTGGCCCCGTCAGGCTGGGGTGGTGTACCACCACAACCCTGGGATGAATTCTTGCCAAAAACCTGCCGGCAGCCACCAAAACTGGCAGCAAGAAACCGCAGGCTCTATGTTTACTCGCCAGGGCCTTGGTTACCAAACGGCAAGCCGCCCAAAACGGGTAAGAAGGCAACTATAACCCGAAACCTTGCGTTTTGCAAACCCGCCTGCCCGATGCGGGGGGATCACGTCAGAAGGTCATAACGTATGATGTTTCAGGCTGGTTCTGACAACGCTTTCATGCCCATCATGGGCGCGTCAGATCAGGGCTCTGATGCTTGCCGGCGGCGCACGCCCTGGTCGTCCAGCATCATGATGACGGCATCGCCCGTGGCGTCATCAGCCAACACCTGAATCTTGAGGGCCGTGGCCGTATGCACCACGGCTCGCAACAGGGCGGCTGCGCCCTGACTGCTGTCCAGCTGATTCACAAACCCGCCGCCAATCCGCACGTAGTGCAACGGCAACCCTTCGAGTTGGGCGATGACATCAATCTGCCGGGTAATGCCACGCAGCCCCGCCCTCACCCCCAAGGCCCTGAGGGCGTAGAGCAGCTCGATGCTTTCAGCCGGATGCGAGGCAATGGCAAAGGCATCCAGCTCGATGATGAGCCGGTCCAGACCTTGGGCGCCGCCCAGCAGGGCCGTGATGTGCTCGACAAACTGTGGGGCGACCACCGAGGCCGCGGAGATCCGCAACACCAGTTCGTCTTCAAAGCCCTGCAGCCAGATGATGGCCAGTTGCACAGCACGCTCGTCCAGCTGCGCCGACATGCCCAGCCGCACCGCCGCCGGCATGAATAGATAGCCCGACATGGCCGTACCGCCGTCGTGCAGGGTCAGCGTGGCTTCGTAGCGGTTTCGCCTGGGTATGCCACGACCATAGTTGGCCAGCTCGGTCACCAGCGAAATCGCATCGTCCTCCAGTGCCCGTGTGATCAGCTCACGCCAGGCGGCTTCCCCCACCACCCGCTGGCCAGAATGATCCTGCTGACTGCGAAGCAGCAGCTCGATATCGTCGTCTCCGGCGCTTTCGGCAGTCATGAGCGCGGTATCCAGGCGGGTCATGACCGCCGCCAGCTCATCGCCCTGCAGGTAGTCAGTCATGGCCAAGGCCCAGCGGCAGTGGTTGCCGCCATCCAGGAGAATGCGTGAGTCCAGCACCGTATTGCGAAGCTTTTCGGCAATCTCCATGGCCTGGGAGGTGGCCACATCGGCCATCAGGATGACAAAGTCCGACCCGTTCAGGCGGGCCAGCTGCAGCCGCGTTTCAAAGAACTCCTCACAGGCCTCGGCCAGCCGGCTGCCCACGCCCTTCAGCCAGGCATCCACCTCGTCACGGGGCAGCGACTGCGCCATGGCGCCCAGATCGCGCTGCCGGCACAGCAGCACGTAGCCGCTTTCGGGCCGCTTGGCCGGCCCGGGCTCGTCAACCACAAACAGCGCCCGGCGCAGTTCATTCATGAAGTAACGGCGGTTGGGCACCCCACTG
>DATGUI010000252.1:0-5179 GCA_035301405.1 Burkholderiaceae bacterium | reverse complement strand
TTACTTGCTGACCACCGTCGGTTGCCGTGTGGGTGGCTGCCGTGGCCAGCGTATTGGCCTGCTCGGCATTGTCAGCATTCTGCCTGACGGTTGCCGTCAACTCTTCCATGGTGGCCGCTGTTTCTGCAAGCGAGCTGGACTGCTCCTGCGTGCGTGATGACAGATCAATGTTGCCCGCAGATATCTGGGCAGCCGCCGATGCAATCGCATTGGCACCCCCCCGGACATCGGCAACGGCGGCCTGCAGGCCGGCGGACATATCTTGCAGCGCCGTTTCCAGTCTGGTGATTTCATCGCGGCCCTGGGGTTCAATGGTATGGCTGAGATCGCGGCGCGACACCTGCAACGCCAGGTCAACGGCTCTGCGCAACGGCTGACTGATGGACCGACTGACCAGCCATGCCAGTAACGGCCCCAGCACGAGTGCAAGCAGGGTAGCGGCAATCAGCACCAGAAAACCCTGCTGGCCCTGCTGCGCACTGCGCATCACCAGTGCCTGGGCCTGTTCTTCCTGAAAGCTGTGCAGGCTGTCGATGGAGGCGAGATAGGTGGCAATCAGATCAGGCATTTCATCCCGGTAAAAGGCTTCGGCCTTGGCGTAATTCCCTTGCTTGATGTCCTCAAGGGCGATGGCACGCGTGCCTGTGTAGGCCTGGCGTGCGGCAAGAATGGCGTCGTAGAGCGTCAGGGCCTGGGGATCATCCAGCTGGGCGCCGACCTCATCCTGATACTCGGTGATACGGCCCGAGGTGGCAGAGATACGACGCTGAAAGTCAGCCTGTGCAGCAGGCTCGGCATCCATGTGTGCCACGGCAATGGTTCGCTCACCGTTGACCTCAACCAGGCGCGCCCATTGCAGCACCATGGCGCTGACACGATTGCCTTTTTCAATAGTCTGGTTGCCCTGCATGTCGGTCCTGATTTGCCAGCTCCCGATGACGGCAACGACCAGTGTCAGGGTAATGATGGCGCCAAAACCAAGCAGCAGCCGCATGTTGATCGAGATTGAACGCATGGTGATTTGCTCCGATGGTGTCGTTATCTCACGACTGAAAACAATTCATGTCAATAAAGAAACTAATATTAACAATTTTGTTTATATTTTTTTCAATAAAGCACCATGCTGCCCGGAGGAGTCCAGGCACTGGCCCAACGCAATGCATCGCTGGTAGACAAAACCTTGCGCACGTCAGGCGTCCTGCAGCAACAGGCTGCCGAGTTCCGTGCCCTGGGTCTTCCTTCACCCTGACAAAGCTGTGTGATCCACACCACACTCTGTACAAACAGCTACAACATTGTCAGTCCTTGACGGGCTCGGGTGTTGTGAATCTCCGATAATAGCGCCATAACGACGTTGTATCGAAGAGACTGTCCAACAGAGGGGAATATGGCGCAATCCGCATCAGCCAAGGGCTGGCGGGCCACCATTCTGGTGCCCGTCTTCGCTCCTGCAGTAATCATCATCTTTTTACTGGTGCTGGGCACCATCAGCAACCCGGACCTGGCCGGCGACGTATTCAGCAGCATGCTGACTTACGTCACCCGTACCTTTGGCTGGTTCTACATGCTGGCTGTCGCCACATTCCTGGTGTTCATCACCCTGGTGGCCATCAGCAAATGGGGCAATATCAAGCTGGGTCCGGAGCACGCCCAGCCACAATACAGCTTCCCCTCGTGGTTTGCCATGCTGTTTTCAGCCGGCTATGGCATTGCGCTGCTGTTTTTTGGTGTGGCCGAGCCGGTGCTTCATTATGCCGAGCCCCCGGCAGGCGCCGCCGAGACCGTCGATGCGGCCAAGCAGGCCATGCAGATTGCTTTCTTTCACTGGGGTTTTCACATCTGGGCCATCTATGGCCTGGTTGGTCTGGTCCTGGCGTATTTCTCGTTCCGGCACGGTTTGCCGCTTTCCATGCGCTCGGCCCTGTACCCACTGATTGGCAAACGCATCAACGGGCCCATCGGGCATACCGTCGATATTGTGGCCATACTGGGCACCATGTTCGGACTGGCGACCACATTGGGCCTGTCCGTGGTCCAGATCAATGCGGGGCTGAATTACCTGTGGCCCACCATACCCGTCAGCCCCACGGTACAGGTCATTGCCATTGCCGTCATCACTTGCATGGCGCTCTTTTCTGTCCTGGCCGGTCTGGACAAAGGCGTAAAGAACCTGTCGCTGCTCAACATGTTTCTGGCCACGTCGCTGATGCTGTTCGTTTTCCTGGCCGGGCCCACTATTTTCATTCTGGAAACGTTTCTGCAAAATACCGGCGCCTATCTGAACAACATCGTCGAGCGCACCTTCAACCTGCAGGCCTATACCCGCAGCGACTGGATAGGAAACTGGACCCTGTTCATCTTTGGGTGGACCATCGCCTGGGCGCCCTTTGTGGGATTGTTCATTGCCAAGATCAGCCGGGGCCGCACCATCCGCCAGTTTGTGATTGGTGTCATGCTGGTACCGACGTTTTTCACATTCTTCTGGTTTTCGGTGTTTGGCGAAACGGCACTCTACAAGATTCTCAACGAGGGATACACCGCCCTCATCGGCTACGTGCAAGAGGATAATGCCATCGCCGTCTTCAGGCTGCTGGAGCAACTGCCGCTGACATCCATCGTGTCGGCGATCACCGTCATCCTCATCGTGACGTTTTTTGTCACCTCGTCCGACTCGGCCTCGCTGGTCATCGACTCCCTGGCGGCAGGCGGCATTGCCCAGACGCCAGCGGCGCAACGTGCCTTCTGGGCCATTCTGGAAGGTGTGGTCGCCGCTGTGCTGCTCCTGGCGGGCGGGCTCAAGGCGCTGCAGAGCATGACGGTGGTGACTGCCCTGCCCTTTTCCATCATTTTGCTGATCGCCGCCCTGGGCATGTGGCGGGCGCTGATTATCGAAACGCACCGCGATCAGGCGCTGGATCAACTCCACGCACGGGGCTCGGGCACCAGCGACGCCGCCTGGAAAAAACGTCTGGCCGGCATCGTGGACTATCCGGAGAAAGACACGGTCAAGGACTTCATCGTCAACGATGTCACCCGGGCCATGAATCGTCTCGCACAGGGCTTGACCGAACAAAATTGGCCGGCACGGGTCAGTACAGACGACGATCCGTGTCGGGTCTTTCTTGAAGTGGAAGTCCACAAACCCGATCAACTTGATTTTCTCTATGAAATCCGGCTGCGCGAATACGAACTCCCGGCCTTTGCCAATCCGTCAGACACCCTGGCCCCGGAAACCACCGAAGCCATGGAGCCCGTCCATTACTACCGGGCTGAAGTATTTCTGCAAAGAGGGGGGCTGGACTACGACGTCTATGGATACTCGCAGTCTGAACTCATCAGCGACATGCTGGATCACTTCGAAAACTACCTGCATTTCCTGCAGGTCTCGCCCGACGTGCTTCCCTGGGACATGGCCGAACACGACGAAATGCTTGAAAAGGATGAAACCGACAGCGATCCGACGGACACGAACGGTTCAAGATAAACAAGCACTACCCGTCACCGTGCTGCTCAAGCTTCTGATCATGGCAGGCGCCATGCCTGTCGTGGCTGGAGCCGAACCACAAGACCCGGCACCACGGTGCACCACGCGTTTCGAAGACATCCTGCAAGGCGAGCTGCGACAAAGACGGTCACCCCTGGAGGTTGACGACTTTGTGCTCAAGTGCCGGGGAGACATCCGGGCGTCCCTGCGTGTCCGGCAGGGCCGAACATCGTGGATTCATCCGGAACTGGCTGTCTTTGATGGTCAGGCATGGCAGCCGGTAGACCACGGCCACCACATTGTCTTTCGTGCCAATCCGGGCCGTTACCGGTATCGTTTGATCCATGATGGCCCGGCCGACAGCGTGCCGCAATGGCAACTGCAATTGAGCAAACCGCGTTAAGGGTCAAGCGATCCTGACAAACGGCCAACCTGCATCATGGCGGGCACCGGCGCGGGCATGTCATGATGGTGCAACGGTGCTTGCCACCCTTGTCTCGATCCCGCCCAGCGACCTGCCCCATGTCCTATTCCGTTCTGCTTACCCTGCACCTGATTGCCGCAACCCTGTTTGTTGGCACGGTCTTCTTTGAGGTCATCATTCTTGAAGGCATCCGGCCACACGTGCCGCGCGACACCATGCGCCTGCTTGAGCGCGCCATCGGCAAGCGTGCCCGGCGCATCATGCCCTGGGTGCTGCTGGTGCTGTATGCGGCAGGCATCAGCATGGCCTGGCATTACCGGCACCTGCTCTCTCATCCCCTTGGATCGGGATTCTCCCTGTTGCTGACCCTCAAGATCATTCTGGCCACCAGCGTATTCGCCCACTTTGCGACCGCCATGATCATGCATGCCCGCCATCGCCTGCGCTCCGTGCACTTCAAGTGGATACACATCAGTGTGTTCATCCACGTGCTGCTCATCGTCTTTCTTGCCAAGGCCATGTTTTACTGATCCCCGCCTCAACTGTCATAATGTTGACATATCAACAAGGAGATATTCATGTCAGATCTGTCGGCATTTCCGATCACGAAAAAATGGCCCGCGCAGCACCCCGACCGCATTCAGCTGTACTCTTTACCCACACCCAACGGGGTCAAGGTGTCCATCATGCTGGAGGAAACCGGGCTGCCCTACGAAGCGCATACCGTCAGTTTCACGACACAAGATCAGCTCACTCCCGAATTCATCTCGCTCAATCCCAACAACAAGATTCCGGCCATCATTGACCCGGACGGACCCGGCGGCCAGCCCATGCCGTTATGGGAATCGGGTGCCATCCTTGCCTACCTGGCAGAAAAAACCGGCAAGTTTCTTTCTTCAGACCCGGTCGTTCGCTATCAAACGCTGCAATGGCTGATGTTCCAGATGGGCGGCGTCGGACCCATGTTTGGCCAGGTCGGCTTCTTCACCAAGTTTGCAGGGACGGAAATTGAAGACCCGCGTCCTCGCGAACGCTACCTGAATGAATCCCGCCGACTGCTCGATGTCATGAACCGGCATCTTGCGGGCAAGGCCTGGCTGGCGGGCGATGACTACTCCATTGCCGATATCGCCACCTTTCCATGGATACGCAATCTGATCGAGTTCTATCAGGCGGGCGACAAGGTGGGTATCCAGGATTTCACCGAAGTCCTGCGCGTGCTGGACGCCTTTGTCCGCCGGCCAGCCGTGCAAAAAGGTCTGGAGATCCCA
>DATGUI010000251.1:0-4823 GCA_035301405.1 Burkholderiaceae bacterium | reverse complement strand
GGTGTGACGTCTGACCTCACCGGGCAGGTCAGGGCGGGCGAACTGGTCAGCAGGGTGGCATCGCAGGTAGGCGGCAAAGGCGGTGGCAGACCCGACATGGCCATGGGGGGCGGCGCATCGGTGGCTGATCTCCCCGCAGCCCTGGACGACATCCGGGTCTGGGTTGACCAGCAATTGCAGGTGACATCATGAGTAGCCCATCCCGGCCTGACAAGGCCGATTCCGAAGTTGACGCCAGCGGGCTGAAATGCCCGCTGCCCATTCTCCGGGCCAAAAAGGCCCTGGCAGTCCTGGAGTCCGGCCAGGTGGTGCGTGTGGTCACCACAGACCCGCACGCCGTCAAGGACTTTCAGGCATTTTGTGCCCAGACCGGCAACCCCTTGCTGGCGCAGGAATCCACTGCCGAGCCCGACGGCATGGCGCACTGGATACAGCGTCGCTGATCCCGCTCCCAACGAGAGGAACGGAGTTTTGCGTGCCCTGGTAGTAGCAATTGGTTTCATGTTGTGCATATTTGATGAAAAGCGCCTCTAAGCCTCTGTTTTTATGTATTTTGTCATTGCAAGTGTCTGATTAACAAGGGAATTATAAAAACTGCCATGAGGTTGACAGGCATATTTTGCAGACTTATCATTCGAGTCGAAATGATTTTCATCGAACTGATTCCTGGTCAATTAATCAGGCCAGAACAAGGAATCAGCAACCAGGCAGGACAGTCACTCGTATGACCACCACAAAGCAAGCGCCAGTCAAGGCATCACCGACCCCAGCAGACGACGGAGCAGGGGGCTCCGAACCCTCACCTCACATGGGGGTTGGTGCCACCCCCGCTACAAAAACAGACCACATAATCAACAACAAGAGTCCCGACACACAGGCAACTGATGACCATGTGTTTCGTCAGCCCAGCCGCAACGATGGGCACGCCATTCAGCAGCTCATTTGCCAGTGTCCGCCACTGGATCAGAACTCGGTATATACCTACCTTCTGCTGAGTGAGCACTTCACCCAGACATGTGTGATCGCCGAGTCTGCAGCAGGCATTGACGGCTTCATATCAGCCTACATTCACCCTCAACAACCTGACACGCTGTTTGTATGGCAGGTTGCCGTGCACGAGCGTGCCCGGGGCGCACGCCTTGGAAAACGCATGTTGCAGTCGCTGTTGCAGCGCCCCGATCTGAAGGCATCCATTCGCTACATCGAAACCACCGTCGGCCCCGACAACCTGGCATCGCGAGGCATGTTTGCATCGCTGGCCCGTGGACTGGACGCCGACACGACCGAGGAGGCGCTGTTTGATGCAGCGCTGTTCGGGCCGCAGTCTCACGAAGATGAACGCCTGATTCGCATCGGTCCCTTCGTGCCTTGAGTGCCCTTGTCTGGCACCAGGCAGCCCTATTCATCATTTCTTATTCAATTACAAAATCAGGAAACAATCATGACCACCGGACTGGAAATTTTCAATCGCATGGAATCGGAAGTGCGCGGCTATATCCGCTCGTTTCCGGTCATTTTCAAACACGCCAAGGACGCCACGCTGACGGCTGAAGATGGCAAGCAATACATTGACTTCTTTGCCGGCGCAGGCACCCTTAACTACGGCCACAACAACGAGACTTTCAAGAAAGCCTTGCTGGACTACATGGCTGAAGACGGTGTGGTGCACGGCCTGGACATGGCGACCACAGCAAAGAAACGTTTTCTTGAGGCTGTTGACCAGTATCTGCTCAAGCCCCGCAAGATGGATTACACCTTGCAGTTCACGGGCCCCACGGGTACCAACGCGGTCGAAGCGGCACTCAAGATCGCCCGTCAGGTAACCGGCCGCTCCAACGTCGTTGCCTTTACCCATGGTTTTCATGGGGTAAGTGGCGGGTCCCTGGCTGCAACAGCCAACGCCAAATTCCGTGAAGCCGCTGGCGTTTCGCTGGGCGACGTCAGTTTCATGCCCTACGACGGTTATCTGGGTGCAGGCGTGGACACCACCGAGTGGCTGGATCGCATGCTGGGTGACAACAGCAGTGGTCTGGACAAGCCTGCCGCCGTGATCGTGGAAACCGTACAGGGCGAGGGCGGTGTCAACGTGGCATCAGCCCGCTGGCTGCGCAAGCTGGAAAAAGTCTGCCGTCAGCACGATGTGCTGCTGATTGTCGATGACATCCAGGTAGGTTGTGGCCGCACCGGCAAATTCTTCAGTTTTGAAGAGGCCGGCATCAAGCCCGATATCATCACCCTTTCCAAGTCGCTTTCCGGCTATGGCCTGCCCATGTCGCTGGTGCTGATGCGCCCCGACCTGGACATCTGGAAACCTGGTGCGCACAGTGGTACATTCCGTGGCAACAACATGGCTTTTGTCACGGCAGCCTGTGCCCTGGAAACCTACTGGGCTGACGATGCACTGGCAACCGAGACCCGTCGCAAGGCCAAGCATGTCGAAGAGCGACTGCAAGGCATTGTGCGTCGGAACCGGGCAGCCGGCATGGTCGCACGGGGCCGGGGCCTGATGCAGGCACTGGCGTTCGAGTCTCACCCCGAACTGGCCGGCATGGTGGCCGCCAAGGCATTCGAAAACGGTCTCGTCATCGAAACATCGGGCGCCCGGGACGAAGTGCTCAAGCTGCTGCCCCCGCTCACCATCAGTGATGACGCGCTGAACAGCGGCCTGGACATCATCGAGCGCAGTGTCGAGGCGGTGCTGCAGGAAGAGTCCGTCAATACCCGATTCCTGAAGTATGGCAAAGCCAGTTGATACCCGTGGCATGGGGCCACAACATTTTTGTCGATATCAACAACAATCAGGAGTCACGCAGTGATCGTACGTAATATCAAGGACATCATCGGAACCAAAGATGAGATTCGCACCGACAACTGGGTCAGTCGTCGGATCTTGCTCAAGAAGGATGGCATGGGCTTCTCGTTTCACGAGACCACCATCTTTCCCGGCACTGAAACCCACATCCACTATCAGAACCATCTGGAAGCGGTCTGGTGCGTAGAAGGTGATGGCGAAATTGAAACCATTGCCGACGGAAAGAAGTATGCGTTGGGCCCCGGTGTGGTCTATGCGCTTGATCAGCACGACGAGCACTGGTTGCGCGGTGGCAAGGAGCCGCTGCGCGTCATTTGTGTTTTCAATCCGCCGTTGACCGGTCTGGAAGTTCACGACGAGGACGGCGTCTATCCCCTGGTAACGGACGAGGAGGCCTGAAGGGCCCGGCGTCCCGTTCTGGCAGACGCCGTGTCTTCAGTTTTTTAATGAGTGGCACGGCGGGTCCGCCAGGCAGGTTCCGGGGAGTTCAACTGTTAGAGGTGTATATGAACGACATTTATCCATCCCGCACCAGCAATGGTTCGGCCATCATCGCCCGGCAGGATCCGGTTGTTTATGGCAATGGAGACTACGCCCACGGGCTGGATGTCGGCCAGGTCTCCTCCTACGAAAGCAATGGCTTCATCGTGATTGAAGACGTGTTTTCACCCGAAGAGGTGGAAGCGCTGTCCAAAGAGGTCAAGAATCTGACGACTGACTCCGACATCGCTGGCCTGCCCGAGGCCATTACCGAGCCCGGCAGTGATGTCGTGCGGTCAGTGTTTCGGGTTCACGAATTGAGCGAACGCATTCAGATGTTGGCACGCGACCCACGCCTGCTGGATGTGGCTCGTCAGGTACTGGGATCAGAGGTCTATATGCACCAGTCGCGTGTGAACCTCAAGCCCGGCCTGAAGGGCAAGGAGTTCTACTGGCATTCGGACTTCGAAACCTGGCATGTGGAAGACGGCATGCCCGCCATGCGTGCACTGAGCTGTTCCGTGTTGTTGACTGACAACAACGAATGCAATGGTCCACTGATGCTGGTGCCCGGTTCGCATACCCAGTTCATTTCCTGCGAAGGCGAAACACCCGACAACCATTATCAGGCTTCGCTCAAAAAGCAGGAGTTTGGTATTCCCGATCCGCTCAGCATCAAGATGCTGGTTGACCATGGCGGCATTCACGCGGCAACGGCCCGTGCAGGTTCAGTCATTTTCTTTGACTGCAACACCATGCATGCCTCTGCCGGCAACCTGTCTCCCTGGGCGCGATCCAACGTGTTCATGGTATATAACAGTGTGGAAAACACGCTGGAAAACCCCAAATATGGCCTGTCGCCCAGGCCGGAATACCTGGGTGCCCGCCAGGCTGTCACGCCATTGACACCACTGCACCAGTCGGTTGAAGCTTGACTCTTGCCAGTTGACGGGCAGGCGGGTTAGAATAGCGTGTTTACTTAATAGCGAAGCTTGTAATTTACTTCAAGGATTATTGCATGGTTGTGATTCGCCTTAGTCGTGGTGGCTCCAAAAAGCGCCCGTTTTACAGCGTGGTAGCGGCTGATTCCCGCAATGCGCGCGATGGCCGTTTTATCGAGCGGCTGGGTTTTTACAACCCGCTTGCTGGCGAAGGCCAGGAAGGCGTGCGGCTTGCCCTTGATCGCATCACGCACTGGAAGGACAACGGCGCCAAGGTGTCGCCTGCCGTGGCACGCCTCGTCAAGCAGTACGCTGCCGAAGTGGCCGCCACTCCCGCTGCCTGACCCGCAGTTGCCAGTGTGGCTGGGCCTGCTGTTCCCACTGACCTGGTTGAGCTGGGTCGGATAGCGGGTGCCTATGGGGTGCGCGGCTGGTTACGTATTCACGCATACGCCACCCACGACACCACACTTCTGCATGCCACACAATGGTGGCTGAAATCGCCTGCTCCACAAGGCTCGGACGCAGGCGATTTTCATTGCGTGACCATTCTTCAGGTGCGCGAGCACGGTGCCCATCTGGTGGCGCAG
>DATGUI010000250.1:0-11013 GCA_035301405.1 Burkholderiaceae bacterium | reverse complement strand
GGAAACGGGGCCGGCATCCGGGTCCACCTTGAACAGCCGGCAAGGAGTCTCCAGGCAATTGGACACCCAAAGGGCTGCCACATCGCCTTCGTCGATCACGCTTGCTTCCTGCCCGGCTACCTTCACCTTCTGGCGCACGCTGTCATCATCTTCAATGACATCCAGCGGGATATCGAGCCGCAACATGCCGGGCGCCTGCAGGACCAGATAGCCAAATCGCAGGCTGACATCAATACGCGACAGCAGTTGGCTGTCATCCATCCAGCTGCCGTGGTCATCCGCAATCAGCCAGCACCGATGGTACTGACTGGCATCGGGGTGGGACACCGGCTGTCCGCCGGCCAGGGGCGTATAGATTGTTTCGGTCATTTCTGCAGTAATCCTTTCAGGGCTTCACCAACACGCTTGATGGGGTCCGTGGAATCAGAAGACGAGTCACTTGGGTCCGGTCTGTCGGGTGCCAGCTGCAGAAAGCCGGGAGCACGTTCTGTCGTGTCCGTCAGCTTCTCGAGCAGGCCATCTTCGATCGCGTCTTGCACCACTGGATCGTGAATATCGCGCCATTGTACTGAATAGCTCGGACGGTCAAACGGCCCGCTGACGCGGATGGGAATGTCTTGTTCGCGCAGCTGGGAAGCCGGGCCACCAAGATGTGGGGCAACCCGGGCCACAAACAGCAGTTCAACCTGGCGGTTGACCAGATCCAGCCTGGCAGGCTCACCCACCCGAATCCGGGCGTCGGGCCCTTGCAGGTCAAATCGTTCGATCAGGCCCTGACCATTCGTGAAGCTGATCTGCGTCTCCCAGTTGTCAAAGGTGGTGCGGCGCCCCGCCTGATACGAATGCTCCATTGCCGGCAGCTGGTTGCTGAAGATATTGCGCAACACGTTGTCCGCCTCATCGATGGTACGCACCACGTCCATGCCCAGAATGGCCCCATTGGAGGCCTTGGCCCCAAGCTGCCCGTTCAGGCCCGACACCAGGGCGGGTACGGTCTGGCCGTGTGACATCAGATGGCCGTGCATGGCACCGAGGCCGGAAAAACGCGGCTGACCCCACAGATCGCGTGACAAGGCCCCCAGATTGGCCTCTTCGATGGCAAACTCTGCCTCCACGGCATCCCTGGGCCCCACCACCAGCCGGGCCGTGCCATTTCCGCCATACAGGCTGGCCCGAACATCGTTGACACGCAGCTGCCCCTGTGCAGATTGCAGGCCGGCCCGGACACGCTGGAATTCAAGCGCGCCCGCCTCGAGACGATCCACGGCCACCCCGCCCTCGAAATCGAACCGGGTCAGCCACTGCAGCGGCGTGACACGGTGGATGGATGCGGCATTCCGGACATCGGACGTGGCATCTTTCTCATCCTCATCACTCGCGCCGGCCTTCGCCTCTTTTGCGGCGGGCTCCGGCAACAAGACGTTGAGATTCAGCCGGTCTCCCATCAGATCGAAACGAACAGGTGGCTCTGCCGCCTTGTCGGCCTCGAGGTTGAGCATGACTGAACCGCCATCAACCACGGAATTGAGGTCGGCTTTCAAGGTTCCCCGATAGCCATCCATTTCCAGGCGACCTATGAAGGGAAAGGAAGCATCCGGACGGGATGACTGGGTTGTCTGCAGATCGGCATCGCCCTTGATGGCCGAGAGACTGAGTTGCCGCTTGAAGACTTGCCAGGCAAGCGGCGAGGAAAACGCCAATGACAGGGTTCGCGCCGGCTCCTGGAAGACAGCCTCGAGATCCGCCTTGCGAAACCGGACGTCATAGGCATCACCTTCAAGCTCGTCGAGTGTCGCGGTGATTCCCACGACGGCGTCCGGGCCTTCCTGCTTGAACGTGCCGGATACGGCTTCCCCACGCGCGCTTCCTGGTGAGATTTCCAGCGACGGTGCGCTGACCGCCAGATCCAGGGCCTTGTCCGCTGCCTGACCCCTGGCACGCAACTCCAGGCCCGACACCCGCAGATCGGCCTGACTGCGATCCAGCTTCCACAAAGGCATGCTGAGGGTAAGGTCAAGCGCCTCCATGGGATACGCACCCGCCACACTGCCCTGCACGGCCAATTGCAGTCCAGACCATTTCACGGTCTGCAGATACGTATTCCAGACGCTTGCGCCCTGCACAGTGATCTCGGCATCCTGCAAGGCGGCCAGACTGCCTTTGAGTGTCATCCGCCCGCGCTCTATTGCATATTCGCGCTTCAGGGGGCTGAGGCTGACACGCCCCTGACCTTCGAACCCGGCCTTTGCGGCAGGCTGGTTGCCCATGAGCTGCCCGGTGACGGTGACATCAAAGGGCTGCCCGTCGGCAATCCGGCCTGTGTTCAGATGCAGATTCCCGATATGCCCATTGACTTTCTTGTAGCGGTCATCAAAGTAGATCTCGCCACCCCGCAACTCCAGTCCGGCAATATCGACCTGCAAACCGGAGCGCCAGGTCCGGCTCGCGTCGCGGAGCGGTTCGGTCAGCCCGGAGGCCACGGCGCCAGGTCCGGCCAAGACCGTCCCGCCCTCTTGCGGAACGTGCGCAGCAGGCAGCCTCACCAGGTCGTCGAAGTTGAAACGCCCTCGTGTATCCCGCTGCAACCAGGTTCTGAAATCAGCAATAGAGACATGGTCCACCACCACATGCCGGAACAGCAGCGGCCACAGCGCCATCGTGAGCTGAACATTGCCCACCGAAGCAAACCGCTTGTCGCTGTTGCGATCGGACAGTGATACCTGTTGCAGCGTCAGTCCGATACGCGGGAAGACCGACAGTGTGATGTCACCATCAATGGAGAGTGTTCGCTGGTAGTGCTGCTGAACAAATTCCTGAAGCTGGCGCTTGTAGCTGTTGGGATTGAACGTCAGCACAAACACCGTGATGGCACCCAGTGCCACAAGCAGCAGGGCCAGAAGCCCGAGCAGCAAGCGTTTCAACCAGATTTTCAATCTTATCCTCTTTGGCAGGCATGAACCCCGCCCACCATGCTAACCCGGGTCAAAACAGGCCGAGAAGTGCAGACGTTACCACTCACAACAAACAAACTGTGTTACACCAGTAAGCAGCAAGAATTTCAAGGCTAGTATTATTACAATCTGCGTGATGCGCAGGCAAGAACATGCCTCTTTTCATTTATTGATGGTAGCCCACATGAAACCAGAGACCATTGCCGTACATGGCGGCTTTCAACCTGACCCCACGACCAAGGCGGTTGCTGTTCCGATCTATCAGACAACGTCCTATGCCTTTGACAGCACTCAGCATGGTGCCGACCTGTTTGATCTCAAAGAGCCCGGAAATATCTACACCCGCATCACGAACCCGACCAACGCGGTACTGGAAGAGCGTGTGGCCATGCTTGAAGGCGGTGTTGGCGCGCTGGCGATGGCCTCAGGCATGGCTGCCATCACGGCTGCCATCCAGACTGTCGCTCAGGCGGGGGACAACATCGTCACCACCAGCACCCTGTACGGCGGCACCTACAACCTGTTTGCCCATACTTTCCCGCGCCAGGGAATTGAAGCCCAGTTCGCTGCACACAACGATGTGGCCGCACTTGAGGCCCTGATCGATGACAAGACACGTGCCGTCTTCTGTGAAACCATAGGCAACCCGGCCGGCAATATCGTTGACATCGAAGCCTTGGCCAATGCCGCGCATCGTCATGGCGTGCCCCTGATTATTGACAACACCGTTGCCTCGCCCGTGCTTTGCCGGCCCATTGATTACGGCGCGGATATTGTCGTCCACGCCCTGACCAAATACATGGGTGGGCATGGTACCACCATTGCGGGTGCCATTGTGGACTCCGGCCGGTTCCCATGGGCCGAGCACAGCGAGCGCTTCCCCATGATGAACACACCCGATCCGTCCTACCACGGCGTGGTCTACACAGAAGCCTTCGGGCCTGCTGCCTACATTGGCCGCTGCCGCGTCGTGCCGCTGCGCAACATGGGCGGTGCCCTGTCGCCCTTCAACGCTTTCCTCATCCTGCAAGGCATCGAAACCCTGCCCCTGAGAATGGAGCGTCACAATGACAACGCCTTGAAGGTTGCCGAATACCTGGATGGTCACGAGCAGGTATCCTGGGTCAATTATGCCGGCCTGCCCACCCACCCCGAGCACGAGCTTGCCCAAAAATACTTTGGCGGCAAGCCGGCATCCATCCTGTCGTTCGGGATCAAGGGCGGTCGTGAAGCCGGGGCACGCTTCATCGATGCACTGAACCTCATCCTGCGCCTGGTCAACATTGGTGATGCCAAATCGCTGGCCTGCCATCCGGCCACCACCACGCACCGCCAGCTCAATGCCCAGGAGCTCGAATCAGCCGGTGTCAGTGACGACATGGTCCGACTGTCCATTGGCATCGAGCACATTGACGATATTCTTGCCGATCTGGAGCAGGCGCTGCAAAAAAGCCGTGCCTGAGCCCGCATCCGGCCAGCAAATCATCAGCCCGACCATAAGTAACGGAGACAACACTATGCAGATTGGAATCCCTCGGGAATCGATGACCGGGGAAACGCGAGTGGCCGCCACACCCGAAACGGTCAAAAAGTATATTGCCAGCAACCATACGGTACTGGTCGAAAAGGGTGCCGGCATACAGGCGCATTATCCCGATGAAACCTATGAAGAGGCCGGTGCCACGCTGGAAGACGCAGCAGCTGTCTGGGGCGCGGACATCGTCCTGACCGTCAGACGTCCCGACCCTGAACACCACGCCCGGCTCCGGCCGGATGCTGTTCTGATCGGCATGCTGGAACCTTACGACATCGAACCCCTTGAGACCCTGGCCAAGACCGGCGTGACAGCCTTTGCCCTGGAAGCCGCACCCCGGATCACCCGGGCACAAAGCCTCGATGTCCTGTCTTCGCAGGCCAACCTGGCGGGCTATCGGGCCGTCTTGCTGGCTGCACACCATTACGGACGCCTGTTTCCCATGCTCATGACGGCAGCCGGCACAGTCAAGGCAGCCCGTGTGGTCATCCTGGGTGCCGGGGTGGCCGGTCTGCAAGCCATTGCCACGGCCAAGCGCCTGGGCGCCGTCGTGGAGGCGTCTGATGTCCGTCCTGCGGCCCAGGAGCAGGTGGAATCCCTGGGTGCCAAATTCATTGATGTCCCGTTCGAGACCGATGAAGAGCGCGAAATCGCGGAAGGGGTGGGCGGTTATGCCCGACCCATGCCCGAATCCTGGATGAAGCGGCAGGCTGACCTGGTGGCCGAACGCTGCAAGCAGGCAGACATTGTCATCACGACTGCCCTCATTCCTGGCCGGCCGGCCCCGCAACTGATCAGCGAGGCCACCGTCAAGGCCATGAAACCGGGCTCGGTCATCGTGGATCTGGCCGTCGAGCGCGGGGGCAACTGCCCGCTGTCCGAGAAAGATCAGGTGGTGCAAAAGCATGGCGTCACCCTGGTGGGTCTGTCCAACCTGCCTGCGACCGTGCCTGCCGATGCATCGGCACTGTATGCGCGCAACCTGCTTGATTTCATGAAGCTGATTACCGATACCGAAGGCCAGCTTGCCATTGACTACGATGATGAAATCGTTGCTGCCTGTCTGGTATGCCAGGACGGCGAACTGAAAAGGAGACCCTGAACATGGAAGCCGTCAATCCCACACTCATCAATATCATCATTTTTGTACTGGCGGTATATGTCGGGTTTCATGTGGTGTGGAACGTCACGCCCGCCCTGCACACGCCACTCATGGCCGTGACCAACGCCATATCTGCCATTGTCATCGTCGGCGCCATGCTGGCTGCTGCGCTCACTGAAGGCGGCCTGGCCCGCTTCATGGGGGTAATCGCCGTGGCCCTGGCCGCCGTCAACGTGTTTGGCGGCTTTCTGGTAACCCGCCGCATGCTGGAAATGTTCAAGAAGAAAGAAAGAGGCAGCAAAGGAGGCAAGACATCATGATGAACTTCGTCACCCTGCTTTATCTCATTGCCTCCGTCTGCTTCATCCAGTCCCTCAAGGGGTTGTCGCACCCGACCACCTCCATACGCGGCAACC
The DNA here is from genome assembly GCA_035301405.1 of Burkholderiaceae bacterium. Taxonomy (GTDB): domain Bacteria; phylum Pseudomonadota; class Gammaproteobacteria; order Burkholderiales; family Burkholderiaceae_B; genus JAJYRX01. The sequence goes on along the minus strand of DATGUI010000250.1, from coordinate 5,010 downwards.
AGTTTGGCATGGTGGGAATGGGCATTGCCATGGTCACCACCGTCATCCTCATCATCGGCCTGTCCACCCAATCCCTCACACTGGGTCTGGGGCGCATCATCCTGGGCCTGCTGATCGGCGGCTATATCGGCACGCAAATGGCACGTCGGGTAGAAATGACCAAAATGCCCGAACTCGTTGCCTTCATGCACTCCATGATCGGGCTGGCTGCCGTGGCCATTGCCATTGCCGTGGTGGCCGAACCCCAGGCGTTCAACATCACCCCTGACGGACACGCCATCCCGGTGGGCAACCGCTTCGAACTGTTCATCGGAACCTTTGTGGGCGCCATCACGTTCTCGGGCTCCATCATTGCCTTTGGCAAGCTGTCGGGCAAATACAAGTTCCGCTTGTTCCAGGGTGCCCCTGTCGTGTTCCCCAACCAGCATGCCATCAACCTGGGCCTGGCCATTGTCATGGTGCTGTGCGGCCTCTGGTTCATGGGCACACAAACATGGTTCCCCTTCATCGTGATGATGCTCATCGCTTTTGCACTGGGTGTGCTCATCATCATTCCCATTGGCGGCGCCGACATGCCGGTGGTGGTGTCCATGCTCAACAGCTATTCGGGCTGGGCTGCGGCCGGCATCGGTTTTTCGCTCAACAACGCCATGCTGATCATCGCCGGCTCGCTGGTTGGCTCGTCGGGTGCCATCTTGTCGTACATCATGTGCAGGGCCATGAATCGCTCCTTCTTCAGCGTGATTCTTGGCGGGTTTGGGGCCGAGCCTTCCGAGGCTGCCGGTGATACCGACGGTGCCGCGCGCAGCGTCAAATCAGGCAGCCCCGAAGACGGTGCCTTCCTCATGAGCAACGCCGAAACCGTCACCATCGTGCCTGGATACGGGCTGGCCGTCGCCCGTGCCCAGCATGCCCTGAAAGAACTGGCCGAAAAACTCACGGATCAGGGCGTCACGGTCAAATATGCCATTCATCCGGTCGCGGGCCGCATGCCCGGCCACATGAACGTTCTGCTGGCCGAAGCCGAGGTCCCTTACGACCAGGTATTCGAAATGGATGACATCAATGGCGAAATGGGCCAGACGGATGTCGTCCTGGTTCTGGGTGCCAACGACGTGGTCAACCCGGCAGCACGCAACGATCCGCAGTCGCCCATTGCCGGCATGCCCATCATTGACGCCTACAAGGCCCGCACGGTCATCGTGAACAAGCGGTCCATGGCGGCCGGGTATGCAGGCCTGGACAACGAACTGTTTTATCTTGACAAGACCATGATGGTCTTCGGTGATGCCAAGGACGTCATTGAAGAAATGGTCCGGGCAGTCGAATAGGCAACTGACTGGACAAGGACCCTGTTTTCCATCCGGCACACGGGGGCGGGCTCAGCCTGCCCCCGTGCCATTGGCCAGCTGATACACAGGCTGCTCAGTCGTCACCAAACTTGATGCCCTGCGCCAGGGGCAGCTCACGTGAATAGTTGATGGTGTTGGTGGCCCGACGCATATAAACCTTCCAGGCATCCGACCCGGACTCACGTCCCCCACCGGTTTCCTTCTCCCCACCAAATGCGCCCCCGATCTCGGCGCCTGAGGTCCCGATATTGACGTTGGCAATACCGCAATCCGATCCGGCTGCGGACAGGAACTGTTCTGCCTCGCGCAGATCGTTGGTGAAGATGGCGGACGACAGGCCTTGCGGGACAGCATTTTGCATGGCGATGGCGTCATCCAGGTCGGTATAGCGCATCAGGTACAGGATGGGAGCAAAGGTTTCTTCGCAGACGATGGCGGTCTGGCCCGGCATGTCCACCAGCGCCGGCGACACATACCAGGCATCGGGATACCGGTCTGCCAGCTGGCGTTCGCCGCCGGTGACCGTTCCGCCCTGTTCACGTGCCTGATCCAGCGCACGCTGCATGGCATCGTAGGCCTGTTCGTCTATCAGTGGGCCCACCAGCGTGCCGTCTTCCAGTGGGTTGCCGACTGCGGCACTGGCATAAGCCGTTTGCAGGCGACCGAGCAATTCGTCGGCAATGCTTTCGTGAGCAATCAGACGGCGGGTGGAGGTACAGCGCTGCCCGGCCGTGCCAATGGCCCCGAACAGAATACCGCGCACGGCCATGTCGATATCGGCAGTGGGCCCGACAATAATGGCATTGTTGCCACCCAGCTCGAGCAGCGAACGGCCAAACCTGGTCGCCACCCGAGGACCGACCTGCCGACCCATGCGGGTGGATCCGGTCGCCGAAACCAGGGCAACCAGCGGGTTGTCGACCAGTGCCTCCCCGACATCACGGCCCCCGATGATGACCTGGGAGAGGTGATCGGGCGCCTCGGTACCGAACCGCTTGATGGCACGCGCCAGCAATGCCTGGCAGGCCAGTGCCGTCAGGGGCGATTTTTCGGAGGGCTTCCAGACGACAGGGTTACCACAAACCAGCGCCAGCGCCGTGTTCCAGGACCATACGGCTACGGGAAAGTTGAACGCCGTGATGACGCCCACCACCCCCAGCGGATGCCAGGTTTCCATCATGCGATGGCCGGGTCGCTCGGAAGCGATGGTCAGCCCATAGAGCTGACGCGACAGACCGACTGCAAAGTCACAGATGTCGATCATTTCCTGGACTTCGCCTTCCCCTTCGGCTGTGATCTTGCCCGCCTCCAGCGACACCAGGCGTCCCAGCTCGGCCTTGTGGGCACGGAGCTCTTCACCCAGCAGACGGACCAGTTCCCCGCGACGGGGAGCCGGCACGCTGCGCCATGTCAGGAAGGCCTGGTTCGCCCGCTCAACCATGTCATCGACGTTATCCGCAGTATGCTCGGACAGATTCGCGAGTGTTCTGCCGTCAATGGGTGATTGCACGGCAAGCGTTCCGCCCTGAAGCAGGGCTGTGTCAAGACCGAGTGTCTTGAACAGGTCTGAAGGTTTCATGTTTTAAAGCTCCTGAATCAGTAACGCCTGTAACAGGCTGGACAGACTGTTGATTATAGAACTTTCTAATGGGAAAATAATTTTCGTAAGGGAAAATACCGAAGGAAAATTCTCCTGTATTTGAAACAATACAAGCTTCAGGCGTCTGCAACAAGTCAACCCCTTGCATGCTCGGAGTCCCCCATGCTGCGTGATCATTACGATGTCATTATTGTCGGCGGCGCAGCCACGGGCAGCGCAGCGGCCTGCTTTCTTGGCCTCAATCCCGACTTTGACGGCTCCGTACTGGTGCTGGAGCAAGACCCCTCTTACCAGTATTGCGCGACGGCATTATCAGCAGCATCCATCCGGCATCAGTTCTCAACCCCTGAAAACATTCGGATGTCCCAGTTTGGTACGCAATTTCTGCGGGAATTTCCTGAAGAGATGCGTGTGGACGACAGCTGCCCCGACCCCTCCTTTCAGGAAGGCGGCTACCTGTTCCTGGCCACGGAAAACGGCCTGGGTGTCCTGACCAGCAACCTTGAAGTCCAGACATCGCTGCAAGCGGATATTGCCCTGCTTTCCGCCACCCGGCTAAGTGAGCAATATCCCTGGATGAATACGGCAGATCTGGCTGCCGGCAGCCTGGGCCTGTCGGGTGAGGGCTGGCTTGATGCCTATGGCATGATGCAAGGCATGCGCAAGAAAGCCATTCAGCTGGGTGCCCAATACCATCACGCGGCGGCACACCGCATCCAGCTTGCCGGCAAACGCGCAACCGGCGTGGTGCTTGCTGATGGCCAGCGTATTGACGGCGGCGCTGTCATCAATGCCGCCGGCACATCGGCCCCCGCCCTGGCAGCCACCGCCGGCATCAGTCTGCCCGTGGAGTCCCGCAAGCGCAGTGTGTTTTATGTCGAGTGCCCGACGCCACTACCTGACTGCCCCATGGTCATTGACCCCAGCGGGGCCTATTTTCGTCCGGAAGGGCAGGGTTTCATCACAGGCATTGCCCCGCCGCCCGAAAATGACCCGGAAACCCGGGACTTTGCGGTACAACACGAGCTGTTCGAGGACGTCCTGTGGCCCATACTGGCGCATCGGGTGCCTGCCTTCGAGGCGTTGCGCAACCCCCACAGCTGGGCGGGCCACTACGACATGAACACGTTTGACCAGAACGTCATCATTGGCCTGCACCCCGACGTCAGCGACCTGTACTTTGCCAATGGCTTCAGTGGCCACGGCATGCAGCAGGCTCCTGCGGTGGGCCGGGCTCTGTCTGAACTGATCACTTACGGACAATACCGTAGCCTGGACCTCTCCCGGCTGGGCTGGTCACGCATCCTGACTGGCCAGCCGCTGGTGGAGCATAATGTCGTCTGACTCACCACATCATTATTCCCATCAACCCGGATAGCCAGACGTGACATCAACCAGCAACGACACCGAGAAGCCGACAATTGAAGGTGACCTGCCGCAGCGATTGCGCCAGCTTCGAAACGACCGCGGCTGGACACTGGAGCAAACCGGCAAGGCATCCGGCATTGCCGCATCCACACTATCAAAGATAGAGAACGGGCTGATCTCGCCCACCTACGACGTTCTGCTTCGTCTGGCAGCCGGTCTGGACCTGGACCTGTCAGAACTGTTTGCCCCGGCCAGCCACAGCATGGGCGTGGGCCGACGCGTCATCGAACGCAAGGGAGACGGCAAGGCGCATCCCACCCCTTATTACGATCATCTTCTTCTGTGCGCCCAGCTGTCGCACAAACGCATGATGCCGTTCCGCACCCGCATCAATGCCTTCGACATAAAAGAAACCGAAGGCTGGAGCCAGCATGATGGCGAAGAGTTTGTCTACGTGTTGAAAGGGCAAATCGTGCTGCACACCGAGTTCTACGAGCCCGAAGTCCTTGGCGAAGGCGACAGTTTTTATATCGACAGTCGCATGCGGCATAAACTGGCCAACGCCACTGCCGAGCCAGCCGAAGTGTTGTGGGTCACGACACAGATCGGAATCACATCCCCCCTTCCATGACCCCTACCGTCCCAGGAGACCCCTCATGACATCCCCCAGCCTGCATGTACTTGATGCCG
>DATGUI010000249.1:0-6150 GCA_035301405.1 Burkholderiaceae bacterium | reverse complement strand
GTGCTCCCAGTAGATGCCGGAGCCCATGAGGGGCATGCCCGGCAAAGGGATGTCGATGACCACTTCGCCGCTTTCCATGTCGATGACCTGTCCGCCATGCGCCTTGCGAGACGTGGCCAGCAGGTAACGATGCTCGGGCGTAAAGGAAAAGTCATCCAGTAGATCCTGGGCAATGATGCGGCGCGGCTCGGTATCGGGTCGCCTGCCCCGGGCGTAACCAAACTCCCAGACTTCAGGGGTGTCCTTGAGCGCCACCACAAAGCTCTCCCTGTCGGGCGAGGTATAGACGGCGCTGACGCGGGAGTCGGTGCCATCCTGACCGCGCGCCGGAATCACGTCCAGCAGGGACAGGTCACGGGCATCCAGCAGGACCAGGTTGCCGGGCAGATAGTTGCCCACCATGACCCAGCGTCCGTCACTGCTGACGGCCAGGTTGCGCGTGTTCAGGCCAGCGCGGGTTTCCGCCACCATGGTCAGGCGGTGCAGGTCGTATTTGCTGATCCATCCGTCACGCGAGGCAAAGTAGACGTAGCGACCATCGGGCGTGAACTTGGGCCCGCCATGCAGGGCAAAGTGCGATTCAAAGCTGCTGACAATCTCGAAGCGATCCCCATCCATGATGTGTACATGATGGTTGCCCGACTCCACCACCACAAACAGGTTCATGGGGTCGGCATCGTGCACAGGCGTATCGTCGGCCTGGCTGGTGTCGTCAAGCATCTGGTGATGGGCAGCAATGTCTTGCGCCGTCCAGTCGGGCGGCTGGTCGGCCGGCGTGTACAGGTACTCGACCAGGGCATCAATATCTGCCGGGTCGAGCACGTCAGCAAAGGCAAGCATCTGGCTGGCGGGGCGGCCGTTGGCAATGATGTCAGTGGCCTGGTCGCGCTTGATGCGGCCCAGGCTTTCGGGCAGCAGTGCCGGCCCCGTACCGCCAAAACGTTGTTCGCCATGACAACTGGCGCAATGTTGCTGGTACAGGCGCTGGGCAGAAACTGTCTGGTCTTCTGCCAGGGTGCGGGCCGGCCAAGTCAGGGCCAGGGCAAACAGCAGGGCCAGAAACAGGCCCGATAACAGGCGACCAGGCAGGCCAGACCGGGGCATTACACGCATGACACCTCCAGGGCTGCCATCGCTGCCGGAAATTGTCCGGGGTATTGCACATCGTGAGACGCGAACAGGCTGACCACCTCTCCAATCACGATCAGGGTGGGCGAAACAAAGCCGTCCTCACGCGCGCACTCAGGCAGTTGTGCCAGCGTGCTGCGGCAAACGCGCTGCGCCGGGCTGGCGCCCTGACCGATGAGGGCGGCGGGTGTGCTGGCGGCCATGCCGGCGGCCATGAGGCTGGCACTGATGGAAGGCAGTGCAGCCAGCCCCATGTAAAACACCAGAGTCTGCCCGCTGCAGGCCAGAGAATCCCAGGGCAATGCCAGTGCGGCATCTTTCTGAAAATGGCCGGTAATGAAGCGACAGGACTGCGCCACACCACGGTGGGTCAGTGGAATGCCGGCGTAGGCCAGACAGCCGGCGGCTGCCGTGATGCCAGGCACCACTTGGCAACTGACCTGGCGTTCCAGCAGATAGGCCAGCTCTTCCCCGCCCCGCCCGAAAATGAACGGGTCACCCCCCTTTAGCCGGACAACGCGCAGACCCTGCACAGCCAGGTCATGAAGCAGTTCGTTGATCTTGTCTTGCGACAGGGTGTGATGATGGGCCGACTTGCCGGTGTAGTAGCGACGGCACCGGGTGGGTCCCAGTTCAAGCAGTTCGGGGCTGATCAGGCGATCATAAACCAGTGCATCGGCCTGCTGAAGCATGGCCCAGGCACGCAGGGTGAGCAGGCCGGGGTCACCGGGGCCCGCACCGACAAGGGCGACTTCGCCCGGAGAAAAGGACGCCTGCAGACTGGCAGGTAGCGTGGCAGATAGCGGCATGGCGGGCTCCTGTCATCGACTTCAGGAAAGGGATTCTTCAACCGGCTGGCGACGCACCACAGACGGACGGCACAGCGTGGTCGGGGTGGGTTCGAGCGTGGCTGCCGTGGCTGCATCCAGGCCGATTTCTTCATCGGTCAGATAGCAACCGGGATCAGCGGCCCAGAGATCGCCCATGGCCCACGCGCGGGTGCGGGTGTTGCCGTTGCAAATAGGAAGCCATTGGCAGGCACCGCAACGGCCACTGACCGGCCGGGGGTGCTGGCGCAGCTGCAGCAGGAGGGGGTCAGGCTGGTCAAACCAGATGTCGCGGAAGGACTGCTGGCGCACGTTGCCCACGGTGTGGTGCCACCAGTAGGTATCGGGGTGCACATCGCCAATGTTGTCGATATTGGCCACGCCGGCGCCCGAGGCGTTGCCGCCCCAGCTGCGCAGCATGTCTTCGAGCTGGGCGGCATGATGCGGCAAATTATGCTTGACCCACTGCAGCAGCAGGATGCCGTCAGCATCATTGTTGCCACTGACAAAGTCGGTGTCCCTGCCCTGTTCCACGTCTTCCCAGGCACGGGCAAAAATGCGGTTCATGGCAGCACGCGTCATGGCGTGGTCGGCATCGATGCGGGCCGAACTGCGGCCCCGGCCGCTGTAGTTCATGTGCGACATGTAGTACTTCTGGATGTCGTTGTCACGCATGAGGTCCAGCAAGGCGGGTAGCTGGTCGAAGTTGTCCACGGTCAGGGTGGTGCGCAGGCCCACCCGAATGTCGTGCTCGCGGCACAGCCGGACGGCATTCATGGACAAGTCGAAACCTCCGGGCAGGCGCCGGAAGGCATCGTGGGTTTCGGCCAGGCCGTCAATGCTGATGCCGACGTAGTCGTAGCCAATATCGGCAATCTGGTCGATATTGGCTTCGGTAATCAGCGTGCCGTTGGTGGACAGCGCCAGAAAGAAGCCCTTGCTGGCGGCATATTCCGACAGGGTAAAAATGTCCGGCCGCATCAGGGGTTCGCCACCGCTCAGTACCAGCACGCGTACGCCGGCATCATGCAGGTCATCGATCACGCGCAGGGCTTCGGTGGTGTCCAGTTCGCCCCGGAAATGGGTATCGGTGGACGTGGCGTAGCAGTGCTTGCAGGTCAGGTTGCAGCGCCGCAGCAGGTTCCAGATAATCACCGGGGCACGGGTACTGCCCGGACGGGCGGCACGGGGGGCGGGTGACACCCCCGCCAGGGCACGCAGGTAATGGCTGATTCTGAGCATGTCAATTTTCTCCTGAGCGAATTCGCAACCCGGTTTTTTTCAGGATGCGGCGGCTGACCAGCATGTCGTCACTGCGCAGCGCATCGCCCAGCAATTGGCGAATCTGCGCACGCATGGTGTTGATGGTTTCGGCATCCTGGCCATGCACCATGGCAAACAGGTTGTAGGGCCAGCCCGGATGACGCGGGCGCCGATAACAATGGCTGACAAACGGCAACGCGCCCACCTGCTGGCCCAGCCGGGTGATGTGGGCGTCATCAATGTCCCAGACGGTCATGCCGTTATGGCGATAGCCCAGCCGATAATGGTTGGGCACGGCGGCAATGCGGCGGATGGCGCCCTGCTCCTGAAGACGCTGTACCAGGGCGAGTACGTCGGCAGCCGGCAAGTCCATCTGCTGCGCCAGCCAGTCCCAGGGATCGGCCACCAGCGGCAGGCCCGCCTGGGTCAGTCGGATGAGATCACGCGCGTGGCGGCGATCAGACCCGGAGATGCAAACCGACATGGTAGGTCTCCTCTTTGGGCAGGTTGAGCACGTCCAGACCAGTGTGCTGACGAATGTCGTCCAGGACGGCGTCAATCTCTTCCGGGGTTTCGCAGCCCAGCACCAACCACATGTTGAGAGCATGGATGCGTTCGTAGTTGTGGGCCACCTGCGGCAGCGCATCCAGGTAGGCAGCCACGTCGTCAAAGCGGTCCTCGGGAACGGCCATGGCGGCCAGCGTGAACGCGCCGCCCAGTTGCTCGATATCGAACATGGGGCCAAAGCGGGTCAGCAGGCCACTTTCCAGAAAATGGCCGACCCGCTCGCGCAGTGCGTCGGCTTCCATGCCGATTTCTTCCGCCACGCTTTGCCAGGGGTTGGCGGTGAGCGGCAGACCATGCTGCAACCGATTGAGAATGCGACGGTCAGCGTCTGTGAGGGAAGGAGCTGTGGACACGCGGGTTGTCATGGGGCCTCCGCCGGAATCGTTGCCGGACGCGTTGAAGCGGCATCCGGCGCATAAGAAAGATAGCGTCCGCCGCGCTGCTTGAAGGCGCGCAGGCTGAACAGGAACTGGTGAGGAATGTCAGCGAGCCCGTGATCAGCCAGCAGGCGCCGGGCACGCTGCTCGACTGCGCTGCGGTCGTGGCCGTGGATCATGCAAAACAGGTTGTAGGGCCAGTGAGGCAGACGGCGCGGGCGCTCGTAGCACAGCGTCACGCCCGGCGCGGCGCCCAGTTGGCGTCCCAGCCGATCTGTATCGGCATCGGGAATATCCAGCACCAGCATGAGGTTGGCCCGTATGCCCAGCGGATGATGGCGGATGACCAGGCCACACCGGCGGAACAGACCGTCGGCCTGCCACTGGCGAACCTGGCTCAGCACCTGGGCCGCAGACACGCCGGTAGAACGGGCAAAGGCTTCCCAGGGGTTGGCCACTAGGGGCAGACCATTTTCCAGCCAGTGACGCAGGGCCTGCCGGGTGTGGTCGTCCAGCACGGCTGCACCAGGCACAACGGCATCGACCGTATCACCTCCATCCGCCTGGCGAGTTGAACCCGCATCATCAGCGACCACCACCCTGCCCGCCTCATTGATGGCCAGGGGGAAGCCCAGATCAATGTGAAACGGCCGCACCATGGGCAGCGACATGGGCTCAAAGCCGGTTTGTTGCGCCATGTCACGCAACATATTGGTGATATCGGACGGGTTGGCGGCGGTCAGTACAAACCACAGGTTCCATTCGTGATCACGCTGATAATTGTGGTTGACTGCATCATAACCATTGATATGCGCCGCCACGGTTTCCAGCTGATCGGGGGGTATCGCCATGGCAACCAGCGTGCTGGCGCCCGCCCGTCTGTGCTCGAAGACCGGCCCGAAGCGCGACAACACCTTCTGCTCATGCAGCGTCTGAAGTATCTGGAGTACGCGGTTGCGCGGCCAGCCCATGGCCGCCCCCATGGAGGCGTAGGGGCACGGCGTAAGCGGCATGTTGTGCTGGTATCGATTGATCAGCGCCAGCGTGGGGGCATCCAGGGTAATGGGCGTATGCATTACAGCCCCATCCGATAGGCGCGGTGCGTGAAAAAGATGCCGCTGGGCGCCTGTGCCGGCAGCGTGGCCAGTTTTTTCAGCTGGTAGGGATCCCAGATCTGCAGTTCGTCGGCATCGCGCACCGACAGCCACACCTGTTCGCCCTTGGGAGTGAACTCCATGTGCAGCACGCCAGGGCCGATATCGAGCGTATCGGTCACCGTCAGGGTTTCAATGTCAATGACTTGCACCTTGTCGTTGTCGGGATAGGCAAAATTCACCCAAGCCTGGCGGGCATCGGGGCGCACCACGATAAAGATGGGCTGGCCAAGCACGGGTATGGTGGCTTCGTGACTCCAATCGTTATTGTTGAGGACGAGGACCTTGTGGTCGCCCACGCCCGGGATCAGGGTCTGGTTGCCGGCGGGTGCCCAGCCTTCCAGGTGCGGCATCTTGTAGACGGGCAGTTTCTCGCCCTGGCGGCCGTAATGTTCGAGAATGCGGGTAACGCCTTTTTCAGGATGCCAGAGATCCAGATGGGCCAGACCGTCTTCGCCAAACAGGCCCGCCAGATAATGGCGACCATCGCTGGTGATCATGCCGTCATACGGCTGGCGGCCAATGTCCGTGTACTTGCGTACGGTCGGCGCGTTTCTGTCGGCCACATCCACCTGCCAGATCTCGCCCGTGTCAAACAGGCTGAATACAAACTGCTGGCCGGGGGCATCGGCCACGCCCACGGCCCGCGAGTGCTTGTCCGGGTCCGATTCCAGCGCCGGCCCGGTGAGTGACAGCACCGGTTCCAGCGTGTCGGCATCAAATACGCGCAGTCCACCCGGCTCGTAGTTGCCCACGGCAATCAGGTTGCCGTCCTGGCTGACTGCACCACCAATGCTGTTGCCTCCCTGGATGATTCTTTGCTCAATGCGTGCC
>DATGUI010000248.1:0-21532 GCA_035301405.1 Burkholderiaceae bacterium | reverse complement strand
ATTGATGACGGCGACGATGTCCGGATAGCCAATGGCCACGGCGAGGGAGCTGTTTTTGGTCAGATTCAGGAACTGACTGGTCAGGGGCGGGATGATCACGCGCAGGGCCTGGGGAAGAATGACCAGACGAAGCGCACGACGCTGGGGCAGACCAATGGCATTTGCCGCTTCCCATTGCCCCTGGCCCACCGATTGAATTCCGGAACGCACGACTTCGGCGATGAAGGCCGAGGTATAGATGATCAGACCCAGCGACAACGCGGCAAATTCGGGCGACAGACTTTTGCCGCCCCGGTAGCTGAAGCCCTTGAGCTCGGGCATGTCCAGTACAAACGTGGCATCAGTCAGGTAAAGTGCAATACCCGGCAAGGCAACAAGCAGCAATACCCCTGCACGCAATACGGGAAACTGTCTGCCGGTTCGGATCTGACGCTTGTGCGCCCAATTGGCAATGATCAATGTGCCAGCAATGGCGAGCGCAAGCGCAGCGATCACCCAGTCGAGCGTGTCGCCCAGAAAGGCGGGGACTCGCAACCCGCGGTTGGAAATGAACACACCAGGCAGCGGATTGAGTGCATCCCGCGGCCTGGGCGCATTTTCAGTGATCAGGGCATACCAGAGAAACAATTGCAGCAGCAAGGGAATGTTGCGTATTACTTCGATATACGCTCCGGCAACGCGGCCGATCAGCCAGTTTGTTGACAGGCGCGCCACGCCGATTATCGTGCCGAGCACGGTGGCGGCAATGATGCCGATAACCGACACATATACCGTGTTGATCAGGCCCGCAACAATGGCTCGTCCGTAGGTATCCGATGCCGAATAGTCGATAAGGGTCTCGCCAATGGCAAACCCGGCCTCAAGACCAAGAAAATCGAAGCCAGTGGAAATATTGCGCGCCTCAAGGTTGTTCAGCGTATTGGAAACCAGATACCCTATGCCCATCCCGACCAGTCCCACCACGAGAATCTGGTAAAGGATGGCGCGTACAACCGGATCGTGCCAGGACAGACGTCTGGCAGGCGGTCCGTCAGCAACGTGAGGTTTGTCCATGATAAAAATCGAAAACGGGAAACGTCAGTGATGGCCGGCCCGCGGGGCCGGCCCGTTACTGCACGCTTTCAAAGCGGCAAACTGGCGTATCCGTATCAGTTAAACGGCCATGCGTACATCAGGCCGCCATCCTGCCACTGCGCATTGAGTCCGCGCTCGAGCTTCATGGGGGTATCGACGCCAATATTGCGCGCAAAGCTTTCGCCGTAATTGCCCACCTGTTTCACAATGTTGTAGGCCCAGTCATTGTCGAGATCGAAACCCTTGCCGATATTTCCGGAGACACCCAGGAAACGACGAATATTGGGGTTGTCACTGTTTTCTCTGAGGTCATCGACATTATCCTGCGTGATGCCGTACTCTTCGGCTTCCAGCAAGGCCTGAAGCGCCCAGCGCACTACCATGAACCATTCATCATCACCCTGGCGCACCATGGGGCCAAGGGGTTCCTTGGAGAAGTCTTCGGGAAGAATAATGTGCTCATCGGGATCTGACAGGGTGGAACGCATGGTTGCAAGGCCGGATTTGTCTGTGGTGAATGCATCACAACGCCCGGCACTGTACGAACGCATGGCCTCTTCGGGGTTGTTGATGACCACGGGCTCGAATTCCAGCCCGTTGGAGCGGAACCAGTCGGCCAGGTTGAGCTCGGTGGTGGTACCGGGCTGTACACAGATATCGGCACCGTCCAGCTCTTTCGCACTGCTGATATCCAGCTCCTTGCTGACCATGACGCCCTGGCTATCGTAATAGTTGGTACCTGCACTCATGAGGCCGAGCGTGGCATCGCGTGTAACGGTAGCTGTGGTGTTGCGAGTGAGGACGTCAATTTCACCCGACTGCAGGGCAGTCAGGCGCTGTTGTGTGGTAACCGGTGTCATCTTGTACTTGCTGGCGTCTCCAAACACCATGGCAGCTACTGCCTTGCACATGTCGACATCGATTCCCGACCACTCACCCTTGCTGTCGGCAATGGAGAAACCCGGAATACCGGTAGATACCCCGCACTGCACATAACCCTTCTCCTTGACGGCATCGTAGGTTTTTCCGGCATGCGCAGCACCTCCCCAGACAGCCAGCGACAGGCCAGCCGAGATGGCAACGACTTTGAAGCGTTTCATAAGGTCTCCTTTGATGTCTGATTTATATATTTGATACTGCGACGGGAGGCCTGCTGGGTTATTATTGATTCGAGTTGCGCGTTGGTCCGGCAAGGCATCCGTATCCGGATCGTAATCCTTATCAGCCTGTTTCAACATGGGGGATATCCCTTGACCCCACAAGTACTTATGTGCATTCGCAGAACGTTTGACCGCGCCAGAATGGCACACCCCACCCACCTTCTGACACCATGATTGAGTTCCAGCACGTCTTCAAATCTTACGGACAAGGGCACAATATTCTGGCCGACATCAATTTCGTCATTGGTGCTGGCGAATTTGTCTTTGTATCCGGGCCGTCCGGTGCCGGGAAATCCACATTGCTCAAACTGATCGGCGGACTCGAACCGGCCAGCCGTGGCACCATACAGGTCAACGGCCAGCGCATCAGCAAGCTTTCTTCGCGGATTCGCCCCTACCTGAGACGCGCCGTCGGCGTGATTCTCCAGGACACCCATCTGTTGTTTGACCGCAGCGCCATCGACAACGTGTTGCTGCCACTGGCTGTCGCCGGTCTGGACAGCCGCACGGCGCGCAGACGTGCCCGTGCCGCCATGGACAAGGCTGGCCTCACGGATCGCTACGATACCGATCCGGTTACGCTCTCGGGGGGCGAACAACAACGTCTGGCGATTGCACGGGCCATCGTCAATCGCCCTGCCATCCTCATTGCCGACGAGCCCACAGCCAATCTGGATGCTGACAGCGCCCAACAGATCATGTCGGTGTTCCGGGATTTCAACCAGGTCGGCGTCACGACCCTGATTGCCTCCCACGATACCCAACTCATGGCTGACTATGCCGCACGAACCCTGCGCATGGAGAATGGCCGTTTCTCCGATACGCCCGGCGTGGTGACATGAAGGCCTGGCTACGCTACCACCGCTATGCCTTGCGGATTGCCCTGAGGCGTCTGGCCAACCAGCCATTCTCCAGCCTGTGCAACATTTTTGTCATCAGCATCAGCCTGGCCCTGCCCCTGCTTGCAGCCAGCATACTGACTTCGGTGCAACCCGTCGTGCAACAGATGCCGGTTGCGGCAGAGCTCACCCTGCTTCTGGAGCAGGACACACCGCTGGAACAGGCGCAGGTGCTGGCCCGGGATCTGCAAGAAGGCTATTCGGAATCTATCACTCATGCCCGGGTCGTTGATCGCGACGATGCCCTGGACCAGCTCGCCGGCAACCCGGCATGGACGGAAGCGCTGGCCGTCCTGACTGACAACCCCCTGCCACATGCCATCATCGTGACATTGCGCGACGGGCCCGAACAGGCCGCCATCGCCTCTTCCCTGGCACAGCAATGGCGCGACCTCGAACCCGTCGAGACAGTTCAGCTGGATGCCGACTGGGTACAGCGCCTGGAGGCCCTGCTGGATTTCCTCCGTATCGGCCTTGGCCTGCTGGCTGCTGCAGTGGTCCTTGTGGTGGTGGCAACCGTATTCAACACCGTACGCATGCAGGCCCTGACCCAGCGCGAAGAAATTTCCGTCGCCCGGCTGGTCGGCGCCACGGAATCTTTTGTACGAAGGCCCTTCCTGTATCTGGGCGCGCTGACTGGCCTGATCAGCGGCCTGGCTGCCATCGGTATCGCCCTGCTCGCCCTCATCCCGCTGAACCGCGCACTGGACAAGCTGGCCGATACGTATCAGACACAGGTATCGCTGGTTCTGCCGCACACCCTGGATCTGGCTGGCGGCCTGTTTGTGGTGGCGGTGCTGGCGGCCTTTGCCGCCCGCTGGTCAGTCACGCGCAACACCCGCTTCTAGATGATGGCTGTTGTGATTTTCCCGGACGGACAGTCTGCGCACGGTGATGCCCCATGACCCCACAACCCGAGGGGCTGGCCCAGCGCATCGTGGACTGGCAGCGCAACCATGGCCGGCATGACCTGCCCTGGCAGACCACGCAGGATCCCTACCGGATATGGCTGTCGGAAATCATGCTGCAGCAGACACAGGTCGCGACAGTCATTCCCTACTTCAAGAATTTCGTCCATCACTTTCCCTCCATTCATGACCTGGCCCGGGCGCCGCTGGATGCGGTCATGCTGCATTGGGCCGGACTGGGCTATTACAGCCGCGCACGCAACCTGCACCGGTGTGCCCAGGAGGTGGTCAGTCGATACGATGGCGTCTTTCCTGCAGAGGTGTCCGCATTGGCGAGCCTGCCCGGCATCGGGCCGACAACGGCAGCCGCCATCGCTGCCCAGGCTTACGGCGTGCGCGCCCCCATTCTGGATGGCAATGTCAAACGGGTGCTGTCCCGTCTCTACGCCATTGACACGCCCATCAATCTGCGTGCCACAGAAAAACAGCTGTGGGAACATGCGCACGCCATGGTGGCGGCGGCTGACGAGCAGCTCGACATGCGAGCCTATACCCAGGGCCTGATGGATCTGGGTGCCACGGTTTGCAAGCGAAGCCGCCCGGCCTGTCCCCGGTGCCCGCTTTCCGGTGTCTGCCTGGCCCAGGCGCACGGACGCCAGCATGAGCTGCCCCGCCGGCAGGCCCGCAAGCCGGTACCGCAACGCCATTGCACCATGCTCATCCTGACTGACCATGATCACGTTCTGCTGGAGCGCCAGCCCGAAATCGGTTTGTGGAGCAACTTGTGGAGCCTGCCCCAGTTTGATTCCCCGTTGGCATTTCAGGATGGCCTTGATCGCCTGGGAGTCGGCCAGCTTGAGCCTGAACGGACGCTGCCTGTGCTTGAACATGCCTTTACACACTTCAGGCTGGCAATAACGCCCATTGGCATCCGGTGGCCGCTGCCCACGCCGCCACCGCCTCTGACATCGGGGCTGCAACCAGCCTGGCTGCCCCTTGCGGAAATCGGCTACACGGCCTTGCCCGCCCCCGTGAATACGCTGCTGCAGCAATATTTCGGGGCTTGACGACCGCCGCGGACCGGATGCTCAGGCACGGGGCGGACGGTAATGATGAATACTCATCAATAGCCCGCAAGCCACGCCCAGCGTCAGCAAGGCACTGCCGCCGTAACTCATGAAGGGCAACGGCACGCCCACCACCGGCAGCATGCCGGTCACCATGCTGATGTTGACAAACACATACACAAAAAACATCATGGCGATGGCGCCGGCAAACAGCCTACCGAATTGCGTGCGCGCAGAGGCGGCAATGGCCAGGCTGCGCGCCACCAGCAGGCCATAGAGCACCAGCAGCAGGATGCCACCGTACAGACCGAACTCCTCGGCAAACACCGCAAAGATGAAATCGGTCGTGCGCTCGGGAATGAAATCCAGATGGGCCTGAGTACCCATCATGTAGCCCTTTCCGTACACCCCGCCAGACCCCACGGCAATCATGGACTGAATGGTGTGAAACCCCTTGCCCAATGGGTCAGAGCTCGGGTCCAGCAAGATGCAGACACGGTATTTCTGATAGTCGTGCAACAAGATCCAGTCGACATCGGGCGCGCAGATCTGGTCCTGATAATACGAAAGCACCGCCAGGCCACCGCCAATCAGAAACACCACGGGAATCAGCAGCCAGAATGACAACCCGGCAAAGTAGATCACGCAGAAGCCGGCAGCAAACACCAGCAGCGCCGTGCCCAGATCTGGCTGGAGCACAATCAGGCCAAACGGCAAGAGCAGCAGGACGGCAGCCACCAGAAAATCCAGCAGACGAATGCCGGATGGACTCTTGTAAAAACACCATGCCAGCATGAGCGGCACAACGATTTTCATCATCTCCGAAGGCTGCAGACGGATCACCCCCAGATTGAGCCAGCGCGTTGCCCCCTTGCTGGTCTCGCCCATGAAGGCCACCCCCAGCAACAAGGCGACGCCGATAGCATAGACCCACGGCGCCAGGCGGACCATGACGGGTGGCGGGATCAGTGCGGCCACCCACATGCACAAAAAGGCAACCAGATAATTGCGCATCTGTTCGGCGAAGCGCCAATCCGTGTCACCCACGGCCGAGTGCATGAGCGTCAGCCCCAGCATGGTCAGCAGGGCAAGTATGGCCAGCAGCGGCCAGTCAAAGGCCGTCACTGCACGCAGAGAAAGCTGCATCAGACGCTTCATGGCAAACTCAGAATCTTGTCGGGTGTCAGCCAGTGATCCATCACGGTACGTGCGATGGGTGCTGCGGTGACGGCGCCCCAGCCTCCGTTTTCGACAATCAGGGCCAGGGCAATCTGCGGATTCTGTGCGGGCGCATAGGCCATGAAAAGGGCGTGGTCACGAAGCCGCTCGTGGACTTCTTCGGTGCGGTACCGCGCGCCGCGCAGACTGAACATCTGGGCAGTACCCGTTTTACCGGCCACATCATAGGTGATGTTTTCGAAGGCGCCGCGGGCGGTGCCGCGCCGGGTGACATCCACCATGGCATCACGAATGACCTTCAGGTGCGCGGGATCCAGATCAATGATGTGCGAAGGCTCCGTGACCGTAGGCTGGCTGCGCCCGGTACGCGAGTCTTCGATCTCGCTGACCAGATGGGGCTTCATGTAGACACCATCGTTTGCCAGCACGGAAGTGGCCTGTGCCAGTTGCAGCAGGGTAAAGGCATTGTATCCCTGCCCCACGGCCACCGATACGGTCTCCCCCGTGTACCAATGCTGCTGCTGCGCGTCGGTATAAGCCTGGCGCTTCCAGTCTGTAGAGGGCAGCACACCCCGGCGCTCTCCATCAAGGTCAATGCCGGTCAATTGGCCAAAACCAAACTGCTTGCTGAAATCATGCAACGCATTCACCCCAATGTCAGGGCCCAGGGAATAAAAATAGGTATCCGAGGACACCACAATGGCCCGGTGCATGTCCGTCCGACCATAAGACGCGCCACCTGCATTACGAAACCGCTGCCCGGCCAGTTCAAAGAAGCCGGGATCATAAATGGTCTCCGAAGCGCTGCGCTTGCCCAGGGCCAGTGCCGCCAGGGCAACAAAAGGCTTGTAGGTGGAACCGATGGGGTAAGTGCCATACAAGGGGCGATTCACCAAGGGATGATCCGGCGACTCATTCAGTTTGCGCCAGTTTTCCACATCAATGCCATCAATGAACAGATTGGGATCAAAGGATGGTGACGAGACAAAGGCCAGAATCTCGCCGCTTGATGGCTCAATGGCCACCAAGGCACCGCGCTTGCCCTCGAATTGTGCTTCGGCTACGCGTTGCAGGCTCATGTCCAGAGACAGACGCAGATTGGCGCCCGGTGTGGGATCAATCCGGCTCAGGCTGCGAACCGGGCGCCCGGTTGCCGTGACTTCCACTTCTTCCAGACCGGTGCTGCCGTGCAGAGTTTCTTCCCAGGTCTTTTCTATCCCCTTCTTGCCGATGGCATCGGTGCCCCGATAATTGCCACTCAGACCCCGCTCGTCCAGGCGTTCGAGATCGTCTTCAGACAGCCGACCCACAAAACCAATGACGTGTGCTGCGGATTCCCCTTGGGGATATTCTCGCACCCACCGGGCCCGCAACTCGACACCCGGGAACTTCCATGCGTGCGAGGCAAACCAGGAGGCCTCCATTTCGTTGACATTGTTGCGCAGCAAGATAGGCTTGTAGCGCCCATTGGCACGAACATTCTTGAGGAATCGCCGTCGATCACCCTCGCTGATGTAAACCAGTTCGCCGATATTGTCGAGCAGGGTCTCAAAGTCTTGCCCGGCATGAGCTGGCGTGATCTCCAGCGTGTAATCACGATAATTGCGCGCCAGCACGACCCCATTGCGGTCCGTGATTTCACCCCGACGGGGCGGAATGGGCATGACGGCAATGCGGTTGCGGTCGGCACGGGCCGCCAGGCCCTCGTAGCGGACCACCTGCAAGTACCACAGGCGCGCGCCCAGTGCCGAAAACCCCACCAATGCCAGCAACGCTGCAACAGTGATGCGCAGCAACATTCGACGTCGTTGATGGGCAGTGACCTTTCTGAACTCGAACATGCTGGTGGCCACCTACACCGAACTTGAATCTGCCGAATCGAGGCGTCGCTGCGGCAGCAACAGCAACAGATCAAAGAGCGGCCAGAGCAACACGGTAAGCATGGCCGAGCCCAGCCACGCCCAGCCTGATCCGCCCCCGGCCAGCCAGACATAGGGAATACGTGCCACGCCAGTGGCCAGGACAAACACGGGCAAAAGATGAATGGCCTGCACCACCGGATGAAAGCGCAACAGGCGCCGGCTCAGGATGATCGCGCCATAGGCAACCAGCGTATAAGTCAGGGCCTGCCCGCCCAGCAGCGAGGCATCGTGGACGTCCATCAACAGACCAAACACAAAGGCAGTCAGCATATTGACGCGTCTGGGCTCGTGCAGGCACCAGAAGGTAATGACCAGCAGCAGCAAATCGGGGACGGGTGCCCACAATCGCCACGGCAGCAAGGAAAGCATCCAGGTGAGGAGGATGGTCATCCACACGAAAAGCAGATGAGACGGGCGCTTGAAGGGCGCATCGTCGACCGGCTGCAAAGAGGACAAGGACGAGTTGACGTAGCTTCCGTTGGCAGAGGGTGAAGAATGTTTATTCGTCATGCGATGTGGCAGTAGGCAGACCGTCGTCCTGCTCCAGACGCAAGACCAGGAAGTGACGATAACGTTCCGGGTGCGAGAGAGGACGTGCCAGGGCACGCGTGAAGCCGGACGCGGAGTCGTGCTCGACTTTTTCAATCTCGGCCACCGGCAGGCCGGCGGGAAACAGGCCCCCGATGCCGCTGGTAACCAGTTTGTCGCCAGCCCGGACATCAACATTGGCTGTCAGGTACCGAACCTCTATCTTGTCTGCAATATTACCTCCAAAGGCGATCAGCCGTAAGCCGTTGCGCAAGACCTGAACCGGTATGGAGACCTGATCATCGGTCAGCAGTGCAGCCTCGGAAGTAAAGGGTGTGACACGCACCACCTGGCCCACGACACCGCCTTCGTCGATGACGGGCATACCTGGCTCGATACCACTGGCCGCACCCTTGTTGAAGACCAGATGCTGGTTGAAGGCGTTGGGGGGTTCATAAAGCACTTGCACGGCAATCGCCTGCTGGGCCACGGTGTCCGAAACATTCAGCAGCCGGCGCAGCTGCTCATTTTCTGTGGCAAGCTGGGCGGCATGCGTGGACAGCTGAGCCAGTTCGATGCGCTGACGCTGCAGGGCTTCCTTCTCGGAACGGGCCTGCGCAGCGGCGTCTTTCCAGGTGCCGATATGCTCGACAATATCGCGCGGTGTGAACATCAGCCGCTGAAACGGATAGATAGCCACCGACACAGCTTGGCGAGCCGGCTCGAGCACGGGCCACCTGGCATCGACCACCAGCAGTACCACCGCAGCAAGAACCAGGACAAACAGCCTGACTTCTGCAGCCGGACCGCGTTTGAACAGTCGGATGGATCCTGTATCTTGCATGAAAAATAGCCACGCGTCCGCCCGGGCAGAACGACGCATTTGCAAAGAACAACTGCGGTGGACAGACCAGGCTGAGCGTTCAATCGTAGATGAAGACCGACCCCAGACGCTCAAGGTGCTCGAGGGCTTCGCCGCAGCCTCTGACTACACAGGTAAGCGGATCGTCCGCCACCACAACCGGCAGACCGGTTTCCTCCTGAAGGAGGCGATCAAGATCGCTGAGCAACGCGCCACCACCCGTCAGGGCAATGCCCTTGTCCGTGATGTCGGCACCCAGCTCGGGTGGGGTTTGCTCGAGCGCCGTGGCCACTGCGGACACGATCTGGTTGAGCGGATCGGTAAGGGATTCGAGAATTTCGTTGGATGACACGGTAAATGTCCGTGGCACCCCTTCGGAAAGGTTGCGCCCCTTGACTTCGATTTCGCGGACTTCGGAACCGGGGAAGGCAGAGCCGATCTCCTTCTTGATCAGTTCGGCCGTGGGCTCGCCAATGAGCATGCCGTAATTGCGCCGAATGTAATTGATGATGGATTCATCGAACTTGTCACCGCCAACCCGCACGGAGCCCTTGTACACCATGCCCCCAAGCGAGATGACGGCCACTTCCGTTGTGCCACCGCCCACATCAACCACCATGGAACCGCTGGCATCCGATACCGCCAGGCCCGCGCCGATGGCGGCGGCCATGGGTTCTTCGATCAGATAGACCTGGCTGGCTCCTGCCCCGAGCGCCGATTCGCGAATAGCCCGGCGCTCGACCTGGGTGGAGCCGCAGGGAACACAGACAATGATGCGCGGACTGGGCGCAAACATGCTGCGCGGATGCACCATGCGAATGAACTGCTTGAGCATTTGCTCGGTGACCGTGAAGTCCGCAATGACGCCGTCTTTCATGGGGCGCGTTGCCTCGATGTTGCCCGGTACCCGCCCCAGCATCTGCTTGGCCTCGTGACCGACCGCCTGGATGATCTTCTTGCCATTGGGGCCGCCATCGTGCCGGATGGCAACCACCGAAGGCTCGTCTAGCACAATGCCTTTGCCGCGTACATAAATGAGCGTATTGGCCGTGCCCAGATCAATGGCCATGTCGCTGGAAAAGTAACTACGAAGGAAACCGAACATGGGCGCCCTGTATTGTCAGTAATCAAACCGTTAATGATAACTTATAATTACCCGTTCAAAGGGCCGGGAGGCCTCTTCAGACAAGTTCTGTCACACAGGCCGTCGTTTGTTCCCCGACCGGCCACGACAACCCGAAACGAGTACATTCATGGCAATTTCAGACCAAGATATCGCTCACCTTGCCCAACTGGCATGCCTGGCACCACCACCCGCCGAGGCCACCCGCCTGCAAACTGAACTGGACGCTATTTTAACGCTGTTTGACCCTTTGCAGGAAACCGATACCGGCGGCGCCTATCCCATGCTGCGGCCTCTGGATGGTTTCCCGGACACGACGCCACGTCTGCGCCCCGATGTCGCCCAGCCCGCGCATACCGAATCCGAGCGTGATGCCCTCATGGCCAATGCACCGGCGACAGCCAATGGCCTGTTCCTCGTTCCTGCTGTCATTGAATAAGCCATGTCTCAGCCCCTGCACACCCAATTCGACTCCATCCCTGCGCTGGCCGGCGCCGTCAACGGTCGCGAGGTCAGTGCCATCGAGCTCGCACGCAGCGCCCTTGAGGCCATCACCAGCACAACCGGCAACCATCTCTTCACGCATGTGGACGCTGACCTGACACTGCAACAGGCAGAGCAGGTCGACAAGGCCGTCGAGCAAGGCAACGCCATGCCTCTGGCCGGTGTACCCGTTGCCTTCACCAACGTTATCGCCACGGCGGGCTGGCACACCACCGCCTCCAGCAAGATGCTCGCCAGCTACGTCAGCCCTTTTGATGCCACCATCGTCAGGTACATCAATGCAGCAGGCGGCCTGGGCATGGGCAAGCTCAACTGCGATGAATTCGGCATGGGCAGCGACCACGAAACGTCCGTGCATGGTTCGCCTTCGGGGCCCGGCATTCCTGCAGAAACCCGTGCTGCTGCCGCCACCCACGCAGCCGTGGCCAACGGGCTCCTCCTGGGCGCAATCACCCTGCCCGTGGACGGCAACTCCCGCTGCGGGCTGGCCCACTGGCCGGTCAGCAGCATACGTCCCACTTACGGTGTCGCGTCACGTTTCGGGCTGGTTCCCAACAACTCCAGCATGGATCAGCCATGCGTTATTGCGCGCCAGGTAACCGATCTGGCCCCGCTGCTCGACAGCATTGGCGCCTTTGACCCGGCCGATGCCACCAGCCTCACGCAGTGCAACCGTGACAGCAACGCACCCGGGCGTATTCTGAATGCCCTGTCCCACACCCGGGACGAGCTCAATGCCCATCCGGAAGCCCCTCTCAGGGGCATGCGCATTGGTATCCCCGAGCGCTTTGTCAACAGCACGGGCGAGCACGCCATCACCGAGCAACTTGAACAGGTATTGACCCGGCTCGAATCACTGGGCGCCCGGCGCACAGCCGTGCAGCTGGACCACCTGGACCTTGCCACACCCGTCTACCGCGCGCTCAACGCGGCGGAAGCCTCCAGCAACCTGTCCCGCTACGATGGGGTTCATTTCGGCTATCGCGCCAGTGACTACGATGACCTCACCGACATGATGGCAAAGTCGCGACAGCAAGCCTTTGGTGATGAAGTCAAGCGTCGCATCCTGCTTGGTACGCACCTGCTTACCGAAGCCAATTACGACCGCTATTATGTTCAGGCGCAACGTATCCGGCGCCTTGTTACCCACAGCCTTTCCAACGCCCTGGTTC
This sequence comes from Burkholderiaceae bacterium, assembly GCA_035301405.1. Lineage (GTDB taxonomy): Bacteria > Pseudomonadota > Gammaproteobacteria > Burkholderiales > Burkholderiaceae_B > JAJYRX01. The sequence continues at coordinate 9,134 of DATGUI010000248.1, read as the reverse complement.
GTGACTGCGATCTCCTGCTGGCCCCCGATGCCTGTTTCAACGACATCACGGCCGGCAGCATGCTGGCCGGCCTGCCCGCCCTGACACTGCCCGGCGTCGCAACAGACCCGCAAGATACACCCAACGCTGTCCAGCTGGTGGCGCCTCATTTTGCCGAAGGCCTCTTGCTGGCCGTGGGCGAATACTATCAGCAGGTCACCCAAACATCAGCCGCCTGAACCGCTAATCGAGAAACATACTCATGGAATGGGAAATCGTCATTGGTCTGGAAACGCATGTCCAGCTCTCCACGGCCTCAAAAATCTTTTCGGACAGCAGTACCCACTACGGCGCCTTGCCCAATACGCAGGCCGGCGCATGCGACATGGCGCTTCCGGGCGTACTGCCTGTACTTAACAGCGGCGCGGTCAATGCAGCCATTGCGTTCGGTCTGGCGGTCAACGGCCAGATTGCCCCCATGTCAACCTTTGCCCGCAAGAATTACTTTTATCCTGATCTGCCAAAAAACTATCAGATCAGCCAGTTTGACGAGCCAGTCATTGAAGGCGGCACCGTCAGCTTCTGGCTCGATGACACAGAAAAGTCCGTTACCCTGACGCGTGCTCATCTGGAAGAAGATGCCGGAAAATCCATCCATGAAAACCTCAGCGGACCCCAGGGCGAGCCGCTGACCGGCATTGACCTGAACCGTGCCGGTACACCCCTTCTCGAAATTGTCACGGAACCGGATCTTCGCTCTGCCGCCGAGGCTGTCAGCTATGCCCGCGCCCTGCATGCGCTGGTGGTGTGGCTGGGCATTTGCGACGGCAACATGCAGGAAGGGTCTTTTCGCTGTGACGCCAACATCTCGATTCGCCGGCAAGGCGACGAAACCCTGGGAACCCGTACTGAAATCAAGAACGTCAACTCGTTCCGCTTCCTTGAGCGGGCCATCCTGTTCGAGGCACGCCGGCAGATTGAACTGCTCGAAGATGGTGGCACCATCACTCAGGAAACACGTCTGTACGATTCCGACAAGGATGAAACCCGCAGCATGCGCACCAAGGAAGACGCGCACGACTACCGCTACTTCCCCGACCCGGATTTGCCCCCCCTGCTGATCACCCCCGAATGGATAGAACAGGTAAAGACGGCCCTGCCCGAGCTCCCTGACACACGCCGCACACGTTTTCAGGAACAACTGGGGCTGTCTGCCTACGACGCTTCCCAACTGACGCTGCAGCGCAGTACGGCTGATTATTTTGAGGCGATAGCCCGCGAATTGCCCACCGGCCAGGCCAAGCTGGCGGCAAACTGGGTACTGGGCGAGCTGGCTGCCGCACTCAACCGGGCAGAACTCGAGATCACAGACAGCCCGCTGACTGCCCAACAGGTAGCGGCATTGATCAAACGCATCATTGACGGCACGATCTCAAACAAAATGGCCCGCGAAGTGTTCGAAGCCATGTGGGAGGGTGAGCACAGTGCTGATCCCAACGCCATCATTGAAGCCCGGGGCCTCAAGCAGATCACCGACACCGGCGCCATCGAGGCCCTGGTCGACCAGGTTCTGGCAGAACAGGCCGCCATTGTCGAGCAATATCGATCCGGTCGGGACAAGGCCTTCAACTCACTGGTGGGGCAGGTCATGAAAGCAGCGCGTGGCAAGGCCAACCCGCAGCAGGTCAGCGACATGCTGCGGCAAAAACTGGACGGCGGAGCCTGAGCCTGGCTCAGACCCCGTACTGCCGGCGATATGCCGCTACCGCTTCCTGATGGCGGGCAAGATCTGCATCGCCTTCCAGGACAGCCAGGATGTCGTCCAATGAGGCAATGCTGATCACCGGCATGCCATAACGTTGCCCGACCTCCTGGACGGCCGAGCGTCTGGCAGACGAATCGGGGCTACCTGCAATCTCCATGCGGTCAAGGGCAATCAGTACACCTGCCGGCGTAGCGCCTGCTGCACGGATGATGTCTACCGACTCCCCTACCGAGGTGCCGGCAGTGATGACATCATCAATGATGATGACCCGCCCCTGCAGCGGCGCACCCACTACCTGCCCGCCCTCGCCATGCGCCTTGGCCTCTTTCCGGTTGAAGGCGTAGGGGATATCGTGGCCGGCAACGCCGGGCCGGGACAAGGCCACTGCGGTGGCGCTTGCCAGCGGGATGCCCTTGTAGGCCGGGCCAAACAGCATGTCGAAGGACACGTCAGCCGCCAACAGACTGTGTGCGTAGAACTCGGCCAGCCGGCCCAGGCTGGCGCCGGTATTGAACAAGCCGGCATTGAAAAAATAGGGACTCGTGCGGCCTGACTTGACACGAAACTCGCCAAATTTCAGGACTCCCTGTTCCAGGGCGAAATGAACAAACGCCTTGCGGTGAGCAGCAGTCATGATGGAAAAATACGCTCCAATACAATAGGTAGCCGTATTATCCTTGATTTCCTCCTGTTTTGCTTCCGATATCCATCATGATGCGTGTCATATCAATCAACCTCAACGGCATACGTGCCGCCACCCGCAAAGGCTTTCTGGACTGGCTGCCCGAGCAGCAAGCCGATTTTGTCTGCATGCAAGAACTGAAGGCACAGGTGCCTGATCTGGCTGACGCCATTCGTCAGCCAGCCGGCCTGTCCGGGTATTTCCACTGTGCCGAAAAGAAAGGCTATAGCGGGGTGGGCATTTACACCCCGCACGAACCGCTTCAGGTGATCGAAGGCCTGGGCGTCGAGGCATTTGATGTCGAAGGCCGCTATCTTGAACTCGTCTACGACAAGCTGTCCGTCATTTCCGTCTATCTGCCATCCGGTACCAGCGGCGATCATCGACAGACTCTCAAGTACGCGTTCATGGAGCACTTCTTCGAGCACCTGAATGATCTGCGTCAGTCCGGACGCGAAGTCATCATCTGTGGAGACTGGAATATTGCCCACCAGGAAATTGACCTCAAGAACTGGCGTGGCAACCGCAAGAACAGCGGCTTTCTGCCCGAAGAACGCGCCTGGCTCAGTCAGGTATTTGATGACCAGGGCTGGGTGGACGTCTTCCGCTGGCTATACCCCGAAGCTGAAGGCGACGGCTACACATGGTGGAGCAACCGGGGTCAGGCGTGGGCCAACAACACCGGATGGCGCATTGACTATCACATTGCCACGCCCGGACTGGCCCACACGGCCACCAAGGCGTCTGTCTACAAGGAAGAACGTTTCAGCGACCATGCGCCGCTGACCATCAACTACGAATGGCGCAAGGGTTTGTGATTCCCGGCCGGGCTGTTGATCATCCGTTGTCCGGGCGATCCAGCGCCATGATTTCGGCGCGCCGCAGTCGCAGCAACACCAGACCAGGCAGCGCAATGAATACGGTGAGAATAAAAAAGCCGGCCCAGCCAAAAGCGTCCACCAGGGGAGGCGTGCCAGGGCCGGCCAGATAAGTCCGACCTACTGCAGCCAGCGCAGAAAGCAAGGCGAATTGCGTGGCAGAGAACTCCTTTCGGCACAACGCCATGAGCAAGGCGACAAAGGCAGCTGTACCCAGACCACCGCAAAGGTTTTCTATGCCAACCACAGTACCCATGGTCAGCAAATGGGGAGGCGTGATGGCAAGCAGCCAGTAGCCAAAATTCGAGACGGCCTGCAAGATACCGAACCACATGAGGGAGCGATACAAGCCCAGACGTGTCATGATGCTGCCGCCCGCCAGCGCTCCGACAATGGTGGCGGCCAAACCGAAAACCTTGTTCACAGCACCAACCTCGGTACCCGTGAAGCCAGCTCCGCGCAGCAGGAATGTTGTGGACAGCGCGCCGGCAAACGCATCGCCCAACTTGTAGAGCACAATGAGCAGCAATATCGTCCAGGCACCAGGACGGCTGAAGAACTCGACCAGCGGTTCGACAACGGCGTCACGCAGCGACGGGGGCGCGTACGCCTGTTGCTCCGGCTCCGGCGCCATGAGCGTAACCAGCGCACACAGCCCGATGAAGCCGCCCATGGCCACATAAGTATTGCCCCAGCCCAGCCATTGATCGGCCAGTACCAGAGCCAGCCCGCCCGAGACAATCATGGCCAGCCGATAGCCAAGCACGCGCAAGGCTGCCCCGGCTGCCCGCTCCTCGTGGCGCAGGACATCAGTACTGTAGGCGTCAAAGGCAATATCTTGCGTGGCAGACAAAAATGCCACAATCACCGCCAGCACGGCCAGTATGCCCAGACTGCCGGACGGCGAGAATTGCCCCATGGCGGCAATGAACCCGGCCAGCAGCAACTGCATCACCAGAATCCACCCGCGCCGTCGACCCAGCAACGGTGGCGCGTATCGATCAACAAACGGCGCCCACAGGAACTTCAGGGTATAGGCCGACCCCACCAGTGTCAGAAAGCCGATATTTTGCAGCGAGACGCCGTCTATGGTGGCCCATGCCTGCAGCGTCCCGCTTGTCAGCGCCAGCGGCAAGCCACTGGAAAAACCCAGAACCAGCAGAGGATAAACGCGGGGACTGCGATAGACGCCGACGAGAGCGGTGATGGTCAGACCTCTTGTGGGGATGCGAACCGATAAACCGCCAGCGTACTGCGCCAACCGGGTAGATAGCGGATTTCCCGATTATTGTTGAAGGTGGCCAGGTCAGTGATCCGCAGACGTGATTGTTGCGCAAGCGCTTCAAAATCACGCAAGGTACACAGATGAATATTAGGCGTATCGTACCACTGGTAAGGCATCTCGCCCGTCACCGGCATCCGCCCTGCAAGAATGGAAAAACCGTGCCGCCAGTAGCCGAAATTGGGAAATGAGACAACTCCGAACCGTGCAACGCGGGCCATCTCGTGCAGGATGTGTTCGGTATTGTGCATGGATTGCAAGGTGCGGGAAAGGACCACCGTGTCAAACTGCTTGTCGTCGAACAGGGCAAGACCCTGCTCCAGGTCTTGCTGGATAACCGCCACGCCGCGGCGCACGGAAGCAATCATGTGGTCATCGTCGAGTTCCACCCCGGCACCGTCCACATCGCGATGATCCCGCAGCCAGGCGAGCAGCTCGCCGTCTCCGCAGCCCAGGTCAAGCACCCGGCTGCCTGGCGCTATCCAGCTGGCTATCCGCGCGAGGTCAGGGCGGATATCGTGCTTGGCCACCTTTGTCACGCCAGGACTCCTGTGGTTTGTTCGCGGCTGCCCAAGTCCAGATTGCGAGCGATTTCATCGTAATAGCCTTGGACCACAGCATGGTAGCGACGGTCATCCAGAAGAAAGGCATCGTGCCCGTGCGGAGCGTCAATCTCGGCATAGGTAACGGGCACCTTGTTTTTCAGCAGGGCCCGGACCATTTCATGGGAACGCTCCGGCGGAAAGCGCCAGTCTGTGGTGAAGGACACCAGCAGGAATCGGGAGCTGACACATTCCAGGGCTTTTGCCAGGTCACCTCCATGGTGACGTGAGGGGTCGAAGTAATCCAGCGCACGGGTAATGATGAGATAAGTATTGGCGTCAAAATACGTGGAGAATTTTTCACCCTGATAGCGCAGATAGGATTCGACTTCAAACTCGATGTCGTAACCGTAGTGAAAGCTGCCATCCAGACCGGGTGCACGCTGCGTGCGGCCAAACTTGGTGGCCATGTCATCATCGGACAGATAGGTGATGTGACCGATCATGCGGGCCACCGCCAGGCCATTTTGCGGGACCACCCCGTGCTCGTAATAGTTTCCACCATGAAATTGCGGGTCGGTGATGATGGCACGGCGGGCCACTTCGTTGAAGCCGATATTCTGTGCTGACAGCCGCGGCGTACTGGCAATGACCACACAATGCTCGACCCGATCAGGACAGCTTATTGCCCACCCCAGGGCCTGCATGCCGCCCAGCGAACCTCCCATGACAGCAGCGAATTTTTCGATGCCGAAATAATCTGCCAGACGAACCTGGGCCTGCACCCAGTCTTCCACCGTCAGGATGGGGAAGTCAGCCCCCCACGGTTTGCCGGTAGCCGGGTTGATGCTGGCAGGGCCGGTGGATCCGAAACAGGAACCGATGTTGTTGACGCCGATGACAAAGAAACGGTCGGTGTCGACAGCCTTGCCGGGGCCGACCATGTTGTCCCACCAGCCGATGTCTTTCGGATCATCAGGGCTGATTCCAGCGACATGGTGGGACGCGTTCAGGGCATGGCAGACGAGTACGGCATTGCTGGCGGTTTCATTCAGCGTGCCGTAGGTTTCCACGGCCAGCTCATACTGCGGCAGCACTTGCCCGCTGGCCAGTTTCAGTGGCTCGGAAAAGGAAAGGCGTTGTGGTCTGATCACACCCACTGACCCCGTTGGGGCGACATCGGCGGGTGAGGAAGCCGGAAGGCTGGAGGAAGGCGATATTGAAGGGGTATCCATGAGGACCTCTTTAGCGGAATTTATGCAGCGCCCGCAAGCGGATCAAGCAAATCGGCGCCATCTGATGAATAGACAGTTTTCAAGCCATCTTAACATTTTCGGGACGAAGTATTTTTCTGGCCCCGGACTGTCAGGATATACCGCGACATTTTTGCGACAGTACGCAGCAAGATATCAGAAAACTTGATATATTTTGTCATCTAACGATACAAAACAACAAAGAATCACAATCTGGAGACAGCGTGGTGAACATTCTTACCCAAAGGGAACTGCTCTGCCTGAGATGGGCCGCAGCCGGAAAAACCAGCCTGGAGACTGGTCTCATTTTGAAAATCTCGTCCCGTACGGTGGATTTCCATATCCAGAATGCGTGTTGCAAGCTGGGCGCCGGAAACCGCCAGCTGGCCATTACCATCGCCATCAGTCTCGATATGCTTCCCGGGCTGCCTGATCTCTTGCCGCCCCTGGATCACCTGATTGATCGGGCGGCTGCAAGAAAAAACACCCGGCGGATGTCAGCACCCCGCCGCAGCCACCGCCAGGATTCGGGCCGGTGTGCTGTCAAGGCTGCTGATCCGGGGCCAGCTCACGAAAAAACTCCTCTGCCTGATCAAGCGGGATTTTTTCCGGCTCTCCCAAAATAATGCCCTCGACAAGGATATTTGATGTCATCCAGGCCATGACATGCGCCTGCACGGGCTCATCGTTGACCTCACCGGAAATGACATAACGCTGCTCTTCGCTGGCCGGGGAAGGCGGTCGCTGACCCAGGTTTCTGTATAACGACGCACGGGTCTGTTCAAAAAACCGTTGCCGGGCAGCCTCGTCCTCTTGCAGGGACGATGGAAGGGACGCAACGCCCACGGTGTACATGACATCCGCCACACGCGCCGACGCCAGGGTGAAACGGACGTCATGCCCTTCGAAGGTCAGATCCCGATTGGCCTCGTGAGGTTTGGCGGGCAGCATGGCAACGACTGCCCCATCGGCCACGGACACCCGCCGCCAATCATATTCGGGAGAGCAGCCGGCCAGCAACAGCACAACCATGACACTGACACCCGTCATCCGTGCCAGACGGTTGAAGGGACCTGGCAGACAGCTTGAGACAGCACGGTTAAAATCTATCATGAATACATTATCGGGTCTGAACCATGATTCCCTTATCAGAACGTCTTGATCGCCTGGCCGACCAGCTGCCCATTTTGCACGACACCCTGCGCGGCGTTGAAAAAGAAGGCTTGCGGGTACACACTGATTCCGGCGAGCTGTCACAACGGCCCCACCCGAAATCTTTGGGTTCGGCCCTGGCCCACCCTAGCATTACCACCGATTATTCTGAAGCATTATTAGAATTGGTTACAGGCACACACGGCGATGTCGCCAGCCTCCAGCAGGAACTGGCCGACATCCACACGTTTGTCAGCCAGCATCTGGATGACGAGGTCATCTGGAATCAGTCCATGCCGGCCACCCTGCCTCCTGTGGCCGACATCCCGGTCGGCTGGTATGGCACCTCCAACAGCGGCATGCTCAAGCACGTCTACCGGCTCGGACTGGCCGAACGTTACGGCAAGCCCATGCAATGCATTGCCGGCATCCATTACAACTTTTCGGTCCCCGATACCTTGTGGCAGGTGCTCGGTGTGCCCGACGCCAGCCCGCAAGAACAACGTTCCATGGGTTACATGGCCCTGATCAGAAACTTCATGCGTTTCTCCTGGCTGCTCATGTATCTTTTCGGGGCATCTCCGGCCGTCAGCAAAAGCTTTCTGGATGGCGTTCCCCACCAGCTGGATACGCTGGATGACAGCACGCTGTTTCTTCCGTATGCCACCAGTCTGCGCATGAGCGACATCGGCTATCAGACCGAAACCCAGGCCGAGCTCCAGCTTTGCTACAACGATCTGGACACCTTTCTGGCGCGCATGTACAACGCCGTGACCACCCCCTGGCCTGACTATGAAGCCATCGGCACCCATCGTGACGGCAAATGGATACAACTCAACACCAACGTCCTGCAAATTGAAAACGAATACTATTCCAGCATCCGGCCCAAACGGGTAACGGGCCGCTGCGAACGCCCCGCAACGGCGCTGGCCAAACGAGGCATCCAGTACGTCGAAGTGCGCTGCCTGGATGTCGACCCGTGGTCTCCCGTGGGCATCTCGGCCTCTACCTGCCATTTTCTGGATACCTTCCTGTTGTACTGTGCCACCCAGGACAGCCCTGATTTCCCGGACGGCGGTTTCTGCCGCGAAAGCCGGGACAATTTCAACCTGGTGGTCAGGGACGGGCGTCGCCCCGGCCTGATGCTGACCAGCGACGATCAGCCCCTGGCACTGCGCGACTGGGCGACAGAAATCATATCGGGCATGCAGCCCTATGCCCGCATGCTGGATGCGGCCTACGATACCAGTGAATACACCGCCAGCCTGGAAAAACAGATGCGGTGCGTGGACGATACCAGCCAGACCCCTTCAGCCAGACTGCTTCATGCCCTGCGCAGCGGACCAGCCAACCTGCACGAATACACGCTTGAGCAAAGCCTGCAACACAAGAAAACCCTGCTTGAACGTGGGCTGCAGCCCGCTACCCTCAAGGCTTATCAGGATGCCGCCATGCATTCGTTTGTCGAGCAGGAGCAGCTTGAGAAAGGCGATACCGAAACCTTTGACGAATATGTCGCGCGTTTCCACGCAGCACTACGCAATATTGTTGAACTTGACGCGGCAGTCGTCAATGGCGGGCGCTGAGCACACCCCTGCAAG
>DATGUI010000247.1:0-5326 GCA_035301405.1 Burkholderiaceae bacterium | reverse complement strand
AGGCTACCGCACACAACATGGGCACGGAAGCCGTGCCGCCTGCCAGGGCCCTATGGCTCGGAGGTCAGGCGATCGGGAAGCAACAACAGGCTGAGCCCGCTGGACAACGCCGCCATCAGCCAGAAAAGAAAGAACCCGGTTGCGTAAGTCATCTGCCGGCTGGCAGACAGATAACCGAGAAATGTGACATCTTGCGGATCAACCAGCGCAAAGACAACGGCACTGGTAACGCCAGCTGCAAGAAAGGACGGCCATAGTATCCACATGAGTACGCGGTGTTTCATGGCTGGTCTCCCGTACTTGGTTGAGTATCATTTTTCTTCTGTTGATTTACTCACGACCAGGCCACGTTTTGTACCGCCATCGTCAATTGCCTGGTCAGAGAAGTTCTGAACCGCCAGAACAATTGTGATGATACACCCAATTACGGCCAATGCCGGCCCGGCCATGAGAAACCATGGCCATGGTTCGCGCCACCATGGGCGTGGAGGCCGCTCTTCACAGGGGTTTGGGCTGGAACTCATGGATTTCCCTTATTCACTCCAGAATGGCGAAAAATTAACGAGGGACAAAGAAGCTGGTCTGTTCGGATACGGACCGCACCCGGCCCTCTTCCGAACTCCCCTCGCCGGTCAGGCGGATATCGTAAAGGCCAGGCTCAACCACATCGGCAGGGGCTTGCACCACAACCGGAAGCAGATGGTTGGAAGCAGGATCAAGCGTGATGGTTTCTTTGCCATCCGACGTACTGAGCCTGATGCCATCGATGCCCTTTGCACCCAGATGGATGGTCAGCGGTGCTTCGGAGGTGTTGATCAGCTGCAGCCGATAGACGTTTTCGATCAGGCCGCCGGCGATTTCACGGCCCAGGGCGCCGCGGTCGCGAATGATGTCCATGCGCAAGGTGGCACGCGTGGCCAGTGATATAGCGAAGGCCGCGGCAATGGCCAGTAAAAGCAGGCTGTAGAGAATGACGCGCGGGCGAAATACCCGCTTGCGGACTTCGGACTGGCTCAGGCCATCAACAATGGCCCGGCCTGACGTATAACGAATCAGTCCCCTGTCGTAATTCATCTTGTCCATGACCTGGTCACAGACATCCACACAGGCCCCGCAGCCTATGCACATATATTGCAGACCATCACGAATATCAATGCCGGTGGGACAGACCTGAACGCACAAGGTGCAGTCAATGCAATCGCCCATGCCGGCTTCCTTGTGGTCGATGCGTCGCGAGCGGCCACCGCGCGGCTCGCCCCGGACGTGATCGTAAGTAACCACAAAAGTGTCGTCATCGACCATGACACTCTGGAAGCGAGCGTAGGGACACATGTATTTGCAGACGGTTTCACGCAGAAAGCCGGCATTGCCCCAGGTGGCAAAGGAGTAAAACACCATCCAGAACCACTGCCAGGGACCCAGATCCAGATGCAGCAAGCCCATGCCCAGTTCGCGTATGGGTGCAAAGTAGCCAATGAAGGTTGAACCCGTCCACCAAGCGATGGCAATCCAGATTACGTGCTTGGTGGCCTTGATGCGGAACTTGCGCAGGTTCCAGGGCTGCGAATCCAGCCGGATGCGGGCCACACGATCGCCCTCGATCTTGCGCTCTACCCACATGAAGATCTGGGTGTAGACGGTTTGCGGGCAGGCATAGCCACAAAACAGACGGCCGGCAATGGCCGTGAACAGGAACAGCGAAAAGGCCGATATGACCAGCAAGACCGCCAGATAGATGACGTCCTGCGGCCACAGCACCATGCCAAAAATATAGAACTTGCGGGCGGCAAGATCAAACAGGACGGCCTGACGACCGTTCCATTGCAGCCACGGCAGGCCATAAAACAGCAACTGGGTAAACACCACCATGATGATGCGCCAGTTGTTGAAGGTGCCTGTGACCTTGCGAGGATGAATCTTGCTCTTGACGTCCGCGATGACCCCCGCCAGTTGTGGTGACAAGTCTTCCTGGACTGCCTTGCGGGCTGGCTGCGCGCTGGGATCGCGCGCTACAACCGTGGGGCGGGCAGGCCCGCCCCTAGCGTCAGGACCGGAAGAAGATGGCTCTGATGCCATGAAGACTCCTAGTTAGCAGTGCTTTCCCCGTCGCGATTTGACAGCCCCCAGACCCAGGCTGTGAGCAGCCGGATTTGATCTTCGGTGAGAATGCCTTTCTGAGCAGGCATCTGGTTTTCTCGGCCCTTCAGAATGGTCTCAACGATGGCGGCTTCAGAACTGCCGTACATCCAGACGTTGGCAGTGAGGTCGGGAGCGCCCAATGCATGATTGCCGGTGCCGTCTGCCCCATGGCAGGCGACACAAGTCTGGTCAAAACCGCGTTTGCCGCGTACTGCCCGCAGTGAATCGTGGGCCAAGCCCGAGAGGGAGCGTACATAGTGCGCAATGTCGCTTGCTTCGGCCGGCGTGACCGTACCTGCCCAGGGCGGCATCATACCGTGGCGGCCTTCCGTGATGGAAGTCTGGATCTGTTCGGGCTCTCCACCGTACAGCCAGTGGTCGTCAGCCAGGTTGGGGAAGTTGGAAGCCCCGCGAGCATCCGAACCATGGCACTGGGCACAGCTGTTCAGAAACAGCCGCTGTCCGATGGTGCGGGCATCTTCGTCTGCTGCCACCTCTTCAATTGGCATGTCGCGGAAACGGGCATAGACGGGTTCAATCCGCTTTTGCAGGGCTTCGGTGTCGGCCTTGACCTGGCCTGCCGTGGTGTAGCCCAGCACGCCCTTGAAGCTTCCCAGGCCGGGATACAGGACGAGGTAGATCAGCGCAAAGGCACAGAAAGTCAGGTACATGACGGTCCACCAGCGGGGCACTGACGTGTTCAGTTCAGTGATGTTGCCATCCCAGACGTGACCAGTGTCCTCGACCTCGACATCACGCTTGAGCCACTTGCGCTGGGTGTAGAGCAGCCAGAGGCAGAAAACGATACCAATGAGCGCTACTGCAGCAATATAAGTGCTCCAGCCGCTACTGAAAAAATCACTCATGAGATTCCTCTCGCTTTATATCTGTATTGTCAGGAGACTCAGTTTGTTGACGGGCGTCATCATCGACGGCCTCGGTTTCGTCCTCCACAAGGAAGGGCAGTGAGGCTGCCTCTTCGTTGGCTTTCTTTCGGCCTGCCGAAAACGCCCACCAGACAATGCCGAGGAAAGTCAGCAGTGCCAGTGCAGTCACGATTCCAGTTATGACGCCCATCATGGTTTATTCTCCGACACGCATCATGGCATCGGCCGCCGCATCACGGCTGGCCACGCCAAGGCCCTGCAGATAGGCAACCACGGCGTCTTCTTCCGTTTTGCCCACCAACTGCTCGGGTGCTTTTTCAATCTGTTCGTCGGTATAGGGAACACCCACCTTGCGCAAGGCACGCATGCGTGCCTGGACGTTTTCCCCCTCGACGGAGTTGCGTTGCAGCCAGGGGTAAGCCGGCATGTTGGACTCGGGCACCACAACCCGCGGGTCACGCAGGTGCACACGGTGCCAGTCATCTGAATAACGCCCTCCTACCCGGGCCAGATCAGGTCCGGTACGCTTGGAACCCCAGAGGAAGGGGTGGTCGTAGACCGACTCACCCGCCAGGGAATAAGGCCCATAACGCTGGACTTCGGAGCTCAGCATGCGGATTTGCTGCGAGTGGCACCCGACACAGCCTTCGCGGATGTAGATATCGCGGCCGATGAGGTTGAGTGGCTCGTACGGCTCGACGCCCTCCGTTGGCACCGTGGTGGAGTGCTGAAAGAACAGCGGCACAATCTGCACCAGTCCCGATGATGCAATCACCAGAAAGCTGAGCAGCATGAGCAGGCCCACGTTGCGCTCAATGGTGGCATGCGAGAAAAAACGCTTCTTTTCCTGTGACATGTTGATGGATTCCTCAGGCGGTAGTGGGAGCGGCAGCCGTGGCTGGGGCGGTACCGGACGCAGGACCAACCAGTGATGGATCACGGGCGTCAGGATTGTACAGGGGCACTTCGGGGTTGACCCGGGTCTGCCCGCGAACTGTCAGCCAGGTGTTCCAGGCCATGATACCCATGCCAGCCAGGAAGAACAGTCCGCCCAGCAGCCGGATAGCGTAGAAGGGGTAGGTTGCCTTGACGCCCTCCACAAAGCTGTAGGTGAGCGTGCCGTCGGCTTCTGTGGCGCGCCACATGAGGCCCTGCATGACGCCGGCAATCCACATGGAACTGATGTAGAGCACCACGCCCAGGGTGGCCAGCCAGAAATGCAGCTCGACAAGTTTCATCCTGGCCATTTCCTTGCGGCCATACAGACGCGGCAACATGTAATAGAGAGACCCGAAGGTAATCATGGCCACCCAGCCCAGTGCACCGGAGTGTACATGCCCGACCGTCCAGTCGGTGTAGTGCGACAGTGCATTGACCGTACGGATGGACATCATGGAGCCTTCAAAGGTTGCCATGCCATAAAACGACAGCGCCACCACCAGGAACTTGAGGATGGGATCCGTGCGCAGACGGTGCCAGGCACCCGACAGCGTGGCAATACCATTGAGCATCCCGCCCCAGGACGGTGCCAGCAAGATGATGGAGAACACCACACCCAGCGACTGCACCCAGTCGGGCAAGGAGGTGTAGTGCAGATGGTGCGGACCGGCCCACATGTAAGTAAAGGCCAATGCCCAGAAGTGCACGATGGAAAGGCGGTAGGAATAGACGGGACGATTGGCCTGCTTGGGCACGTAGTAGTACATCATGCCCAGGAAGCTGGTGGTGAGGAAAAAACCCACGGCGTTATGCCCGTACCACCACTGCACCATGGCGTCCTGCACACCGGGGTAGATGGAATAGGACTTCCACAGCGACACCGGAATCTCAAGGTTGTTGAAGATGTGCAGGACGGCAATGGTAATGATGTAGGAACCAAAGAACCAGTTGGCTACGTAGATATGCCTGACCCGACGCTTGACAATGGTGCCAAAGAACACAATGGCATAAGCCACCCACACCAGGGTGATCAGGATATCAAGTGGCCACTCGAGCTCGGCATATTCCTTGGTGCTGGTGTAGCCAAGCGGCAGGGTGATGACTGCACCTACCAAGACCGCCTGCCATCCCCAGAAGGTGAACGCAGCGAGCTTGTCGCTGAACAGGCGCGCCTGACAGGTGCGTTGAACCACGTAGTACGAGGTAGCAAACAAGCCACTGCCGCCAAACGCAAAGATGACGGCGTTGGTGTGCAAGGGGCGCAGGCGTCCGTAGGACAACCAGGGGGTTTCAAAGTTCAGTTCAGGCCAGATCAGCTGGGCAGCGATGAGAACCCCCACCGCCATCCCAACGACTCCCCA
>DATGUI010000246.1:0-10335 GCA_035301405.1 Burkholderiaceae bacterium | reverse complement strand
CACCACCAGCCCCGACGAAGCCGTCGTTGAGGCCGCACGCAGCGAGGGCCGCGGCATTCTCTATCTGACCCCCCATCTGGGCAGCTTCGAAATCACGGCCCGATACATCGCACGTTCCACCCCCATCACGGTCATGTATCGGCCCCCGCGCTGGCAGCCACTGGAACCGGTCATGGAAGCAGCGCGCAACCTCCCCAACCTGAAAGCCGTCCCGGCCAACATGAAAGGCGTACGCGAGTTTGTCAGGGCCCTGAGAAAGGGCGAGGCCGTCGGCATGCTGCCCGACCAGGTACCGCGTGGTGGCGAGGGCATATGGACTCCCTTCTTTGAACGCCCGGCCTACACCATGACGCTGGCTGCCCGACTGGCACTGCAGCTTGACGCCATTGTGATCCTCACGGCTGGAGAACGCCTGCCGGCCGGCAAGGGCTGGCGCATTCACTACGAACGCCTGACCGAACCGCTGCCAGATGACCTCGACAGCCTGGTCCTGCACATCAATCAGGCCATGGAACAGCTGATTCACCGGTTTCCCGAGCAATACCTGTGGAGCTACAGCCGCTACAAGAGGCCGGAAGGCGCCCCCCCCAAACCCGACTTTCCCCCGTTTCCATAGGTGACTTCAACACCATGACTCTCAAATCACGGCTGTTGCACAGCCTTTTCCAACATTTTGGTCACCTCAGTTTTGCGGGCAGGCGCCGCTGGGCCCGTGCACTGGCGTGGCTGGCTCCGTGGCTGCTGCGCAAGCGTGCGCATATTGTGCGCACCAACCTGGCACTGGCTTTCCCGGAACTCAGTGATCAGCAGCGCCGCGCCCTGTTTCGACGCCACTTCCGGCTGCTGGCGCAATCCGTCGTCGACCGCGGCCTGCTGTGGTTTGGCAGCGAGGCCACCATTCGGCACGCAACGCCCATTCGGGGTCTGGAACGGCTGGAAGCACTGCTGGAAGCGAAACGGCCCATTCTGCTGCTTGCGCCGCATTTCATCGGGCTGGATGCCGCCGCCACCCGCCTCACGCTATTCCTCAAGGAATCCGCAACCCTGTACAGCGCCCAGCGTGATCCGGTGGTCGACGACATGGTGCGCAAGGGGCGTGGACGTTTCAACCGGGTGTACCTGATCAACCGGAAAGACGGCATCCGGCCGCTCGTCAGATACCTGCGCCGGGGAATACCTGTCTATTACCTTCCGGATATGGATTTTGGCCGACAGGGCGCCACGTTCGCCCCTTTTTTTGATGTGCCTGCCGCCACACTGCTGGCCACGGCTCAGATCGCGCGGACCTGGAATCCGGCCGTTGTGCCCATCGTGACACGCCTGGACCCGGACACCAGTCTTTATCATGTGGACGTCCTGCCTGCCCTGGAAGATTTTCCGGGTGACGACAGCAACGAAGCAGCCACCGCGCGCCTGAATCGCCATGTCGAAGCGTGGGTACGCCCCGATCCGGCACAGTACTACTGGGTACATCGTCGCTACAAGACACGGCCGTCGTCCACGGACAAGAAACCCTATTGAAGGCATGGCCGCCTGCTCTACAATTGAAGCCTCTCCAGTCAACCACTGCTTCCCGTCTCTCTACAGGATTCCTCCATGTCTGCCTCTACGCTCAGCGCCGATGAGATCGCACAGTTCCTGAAAAGCCATCCGGAATTCTTTATCGACCACGCCGATGTCTTTTCACAGCTGCGCATTCCGCATCCCCAGCAAGCCAACACCATCTCTCTGGCCAAACGGCAAATCATGGCTTTGCGGGAGCAGCTTGGCGCGCTTGAATGGCAGCTTGCAGGCCTGCTTGACCATGCCGCCGGCAATCAGCGTATCAGTCAGCTGCTGATCGACTGGTGCGCCAAACTGCTGGCCGAAGACAACCCCCAGCTTTTGCCTGAAAAACTCACCCAGGGGCTGGCCCGGCTGTTTGACCTGCCCGACATTGCCTTGCGCCTGTGGGAACTGCCGCAGCTGGACGTCTCCTGCCCGGCCAGTCAGGATCCGGGGGACACCGCCAGACAGACCGTTTCCGAACTGTCTTCCCCGTGGTGCGGCCCGGCCGATGCCGTGACGGACAAGCACGTGCTGGCGTGGCTGTCCAGCGCACCTGCCAGTGTGGCCCTCATCCCTCTTGCCCTGGGCACCCCTCCTCAGAGCATCGGGCTGCTGGTGCTGGGCTCACCGGATGCCTCGCGCTTTACGCCCGACATGGGCACCGAATTTCTCCAGACCATTGCCACCCTGGCCTCCGCAGCGCTATCGCGTCTGTCTGCCCCCGATGCCCCGGAACAGGCCTGACCTCTCTGCCATCAATACAGGCACCCTGCCTGCGCCCATGCAAGCGTGGCTTGAACACCTGGGTGCCAACCGGCGCTATTCGGCGCATACCCTGGCTGCCTACCAGCACGATATGGCCTTGTTGCAGCAATGTTGCCCCCAGCGCCAGCCTGCCGACGTCACCGAACACGACATCCGCCAGGCAATCCGGACCTTGCACAGCCGGGGCCGGACACCGCGCAGCCTGGCCCGCACACTGGCCGCCTGGCGCGGATTTTTCCAATGGCTGAGCACACAGACCAGGCTGGATCACAACCCTGCAGCCATGGTCAGGGCGCCACGGGCAACGCAGACACTACCCAAGGCCATGTCGGTCGAGCAGACCCAGGCCCTGCTTGATCGGCCCACGCTGCCCGTCCCCGAGACCGCCACCCAGTGGCGCGACCAGGCCATGTTCGAGCTGTTGTACTCCAGCGGCTTGCGGCTGGCCGAGCTGGTTGCACTGGACATCCGCTACACCCGCGAAGACAGCTACGAATCCGGCAGCTGGCTGCAATTTGACGAACAACAGGTAACCGTCAGAGGCAAGGGGGGCAAGACACGCAGCGTTCCTGTCGGGCGCCACGCCCTGCAAGCCCTGTCCCGCTGGATGGAGCACCGCTCCGGCTGGCTCGCCCCGCGCGCTGCGCCATCTGATCGCGCCGCACTGTTCCTGGGCGTACGGGGAGCACGCATTCATCCACGCGTTGTACAAAAGCAGTTGCAGGCACTGGCCACACAGGCGGGGCTGCCCGTGCACGTGCATCCACACATGCTGCGCCACAGTTTTGCCAGCCACCTGCTGCAGTCCGCCCAAGACCTTCGCGCCGTGCAAGACTTGCTTGGCCACGCCAATATCTCCACGACACAAACCTACACCCAGCTTGACTTCCAGCACCTGGCCGCCGTGTACGACCGGGCACACCCCAGGGCCCAACGGCGCGGCCCCACCCGGGCTCGCACGGAACAGACCCGCAACGAGTCGCCTGACGAATCCTGACTCAGTCAGAACCTGCCGAGCGGGCAACCATGGGCGGCAAGCCAAAGTATGCATCGTAGTCAACCGCCCCGCCGCGCATGGCCACCTCGCGCTTGCGCAAGGGAATGAACTCATTGTGCGTCAGGTCACAACCTTTCTTTCGGGGCGTGCGGATGCTGGTGATGGACAGCAAGGTATCCAGAACACAGGTGGTGTCAATACGGGCATGCCGATGACGGCGCAAGTTGTTCACTTTGTCCGCATCAAAATACCCTTCGGCAAACCAGAAAAGCAGGCCAATGTCATAGTTGTAGCGGGTAAAGCCACCATACGATGACTGCCCATCTTCAAACAGGGCCGTGCCGTGGTCCGAGACAAAGGACAGCGACGTGCGCCCGGGCAGCGTGGTGAGCTGCTCGATGAGTTCGGCCAGAACATAATCCGTGACGCGGATGCTGTTGTCGTAAGAGTTGACCAATATGTGGCTTTGCTCGGGCTGCGGGCCCGTATAGATGACATCGCGATACGAGGGCCGGAAGTAATTGAATGCATCGCTGAAGCGGTCCTGGAAGTTCAAATGGCTTCCTATCATCTTGAAGACAATGAGCTTCTTCTCGTCAGCCTGCGACACGATGGACCGCATCAGGGCCAGGCCAGCCAGGTCCTCCAGCCCGTCGACTCCCGGCACACTCTTGTGATAGAAGTCGGCTTCGCTGGCCATCTGGTCAATAAAGCTGCCGCCTTTATCCACCTTGTCCAGGTAGCTGACGTAATGGGTGGTATAACCTGCTTCCTTATAGGCGGAAATCAGTGAGGTTTCCGGAAACACAAGGTTTTCAGCCTGCCCGGTACTGCGCGTCATGATGATGGGGGTGGAAAGCAGGGTGTAGTTGGCGTTGGAAATTGCCTGCGTGTAGCTGATCAGACCATCCACCTGTGCCAGTCTGGGGGTGGTGTTGCGGGCGTATCCGTTGATACCCAGATGATCGCCGCGGGTGGTCTCTCCCAGCACCAGCACAACCGTGTCTCGCCCCGGATAATCTGCCCGGGCCTGCCACCGGAAAGATTGCTTTTCCTGTATGCGATGAATATTGTCCGCATGCACACGCCAGGACTCGTCAATGCCGGTAGCCGCCTTGTGCAAGACAAAACCGGGCGCCGCTGCCAGAGCCACCAGCGCGGGCAGCGACAGCCCGATCAGCATGCGTCGGGGGCCCATTGCCGGCCGCGTGTGCCGCAAGGCGACAAACAGGGCGATACAGGTCGCCAGAAAAAGGAGGCTCAGCAGTTCGCTGGGACTCCAGAGATTGAAAAACGTTGCCTTGACCTCACCGGCATTGGTGTCCGCCACCACGGCGACCAGATCCGGGATGACCTTGAACAGGTCGGCCCCACCCATCATTTTCTGCGTATGAAAGATCAGAACCAGAAGCGTGCCCACCAGACCCAGCAGCATGAGGACGACGCCCCGGTACCAGGGCACCCACAGACCCACAGCGGCAAGGCAGGTCAGGATAAAGAAATGCACGCCGATGTCTGCCCGCTGGTAGACCACCAGGCACAGCGTGCACGCGGCGAGAGCCAGGGAAATCCTCAAATATTTCATACCGTGGTCAGACAAAGTGCTGATGACGGACGATTCAGTCGGGTTTCAGGATCTGCATGATCTGACTGGCATTCCAGTCGACCATGCCCAGATACGTGCCGGCAGGCTCACCTTCTGGCGCCAGGGTATCGGCATAGAGCGGGCCGCCAAGCGGGGCACTGGTTTCGAGCGCAAGCTGTCGCATCAGGTTCGGGTTGCTGCCCGTTTCGGTAAACAGGCCAACCCGGTCGTGGCTGCGCGCCAGATCAACCAGCCGGGCGACGTCTTTTGCCGATGGCTCGGCTTCTCCGGACAGGCCGGCAGCAGTAATGAAGGTCAGCCCGTAGGCCTGGCCAAAATAGGCGAAGGCATCGTGTGCTGTCACAGCGTGACGGCAACAGGCCGGCAGGGCCTCGAACGTGGTGAGCAACCGGGCGTCGAGTGCCTCCATCTCTTCAACATAATGTAACAGACGTGCCTGATAATAGGGTGCATGGGCCGGGTCGAGGTCGCTCAGCGCGCGGCTGATGTTGCGCGCGTAGGCCATTCCGTTTTTCAGGTCGTGCCAGGCATGCGGATCCCATTTTCCTTCGTGTTCATGGCCATCGTGGCCGTGTGCAGACTCAGTGTGGGCGTCTGCATCCGCCATCAGGGGACGTGGCCGAACGCCATGGCTTGCCACGACCTGTTCCCCCTGATAATTGGCGGACTTCAGCAGGCGCGGCAACCATGATTCAAAGCCCAGACCATTGCTTACCAGCAACTGCGCCCGGGCCAGGCGTTGCATGGTTTGGGGGGAGGGCTCGAAAGTGTGCGCATCGCCACCACGCGGAACCAGTTCAACCACCTCGACGTGATCACCGCCCAGCACGCCAGCCATGTCGGCCAGCACGGAGAAACTGGCCACCACGCGCAACGGCTGCCCGGCGTGTGTCCGGGTAGCCAGGACAAGCGACAGGAGTCCGGCCAGCAACACGCCAGCAATCAGCCGGCGGACAATCGGGATGGAACGAGAAGCCATTAAATTAACCTTGCTCCGAAATGCGGGATAACCGGCGGCGCCGGGCCCGGGACTGCCGCAAGGCCTGCAGCAGGCCATCCAGCGGCCCGGCCACCACGGACAGAAAATACAGGGCTCCTGCCACCAGAATGATGGCAGGCGATGCAGGAACGTCGGCGTGGAAGGAGACCAGCAGCCCTGCCCATGATGCCACAACGCCCAGCATGGCAGCCAATACCATTTGCCCACCCGCCGAGCGTATCCAGAACCGGGCGGTCGCCGCCGGCAGCATCATGATGCCGACCACCATGAGTGTGCCCAGGACCTGAAATCCGGCAACCAGGATAATGACCAGCAGGGTCAGGAAAATCATGTGCACCACCGTGCCCAGGCCCTGCTGCTGGCGCAGGAACACCGGATCCAGACAATCAATCAACAGGGGGCGGTAAATCCATGCCAGTCCAAGCAATGCAAGGCTGGCAGCAGACGTCACCATGATCAGGGCGGTATCATCCAGACCCAGTACGGTACCGAACAGCACGTGGATCAGGTCCATGTTGGATCCGCGCAATGACACAAGCAGGACGCCCAGACCCAGCGAAACCAGATAAAACGCAGCAAAGCTGGCATCTTCGCGCTGGGGTGTCAGGCGGGCGACCAGCCCGGCAAGAAGCGCCACCACCAGCCCCGTGATCAGACCGCCCAGTGCCATGGCCCCCACAGACAGTCCGGCAATCAGAAATCCGGCTGCCACACCCGGCAGGATGGCGTGCGCCAGAGCGTCTCCCATCAGGCTCATGCGCCTCCACACCAGCAATACACCCAGCGGCCCGGCCGCCACAGCCAGCGCAACGGAACCCGCCAGTGCACGCCGCATGAAGCCATAATCGAGGAATGGCTGCAGCAATTCGGGCAACAGGCCCGTCACAGGCCGTCTCCGGCACACAGATGACGGGCAAGATGAAGGTTCTCGGGGGTGAGGGCTTCGGCCGTGGGTCCCCAGTGGACCACCTGACGTGCCAGCAACAGAGTCTGGGGAAAGTGCGCTCGTACCACGTCAAGATCATGCAGCACGACAATGACAGTGCGGCCCTGCTCCTTCCATTGAGCGAGAATGGCCAGCAAGTCATCGGTCGTTGCGCGGTCGACGGCGGCGAAGGGTTCGTCCAGCAACATGATTTGCGCATCGTGCATGAGCAGGCGAGCGAACAGCACGCGCTGCAGCTGCCCGCCGGACAGTGTGGTGATGAAACTGGCGGCATAGTCGGCCATGCCAACCTGTTTCAGGGCGTCCTGCACCCGGACATGCTCGTCTTCCTGATAGCCCCGCCACGCACCCACGCGCCGCCAGGCGCCCAGCGCGACAAGATCGTAGGCGGTAATGGGAAAGGATTGATCCAGCTGGTCCGTTTGGGGCATGCATGCCAGGTCGGCCTTGCTGCTGACGCCCAGACGAATATGCCCGCGCAGCGGGCTGATCTGGCCCATGATGCCGCGTATGAGTGTGGTCTTGCCCGCCCCGTTGGGTCCGACGATGGCTGTCATGGTGCCTTTCCGAAATGTGCCGCTTGCATCGCGCACCGCGATCCGGTCGCGCCAGCCCAGAAACAGTTGATCAAGCGTGATGGCGGTCATGTGCCCCACCAGCCAAGCGCCCAACTGCTCAGCATCCACAACATGGCCACCACAACCAGCATGCGTGCCAGCCGCCACCCGGCCGAAGCCAGCAATGCGGAACCGCGATAGCGTCGCCGGCGGCCGGCAGAACGGGAATGAAACGGGAATCTCACTGTTGCAACGCAAGTCAAGGATGGCCCAAAATCGTTTCATTTTATCGCACTGAGGGGCAGACTCTGGCAGACATTGCGCAAACAGTATATATTCAGTGTCTGCCCGCCTGGGCCTCTCGTTATAATCCCGGGCCAGGGCACGCACTGGTCTGATCACAAAGGACACATCATGGCACACTCAGGCAAATCTCCTGCGCAGCCACGGCTGCTTACTGAAGAACAGCTTCTGGCCATGCCGGAAGATGACTACATGAACGACGCCCAGCTGGCTTTTTTCCGCAACCGTCTGAAAGAACTGGAAGCAGAAATCCTGGCCAACGCAGGCGCCACCACTGAAAACCTGCGCGAAACCCAGTTCGCACCGGATCCGGCCGATCGCGCCACCATCGAGGAAGAACACGCCCTCGAACTGCGCACCCGCGACCGCGAACGCAAGCTGCTGAAAAAGGTTCAGCAGTCATTGGCGCTCATTGACTCCGGCGATTACGGCTGGTGTGAAGAAACCGGTGAAGCCATCGGCATACGCAGGCTGTTGGCACGGCCCACTGCCAACCTGTCACTCGAAGCGCAAGAACGCCGCGAAAAGCGTCAGAAACTCTACGGGGACTAGTCCCGTCTCCCATCAGACCAGGCCCGGCATGCCACCCCGCTGCCGGGTTTTTTTATTTGCCTGTCTTGTTCCGCTCTTGATTTTTCATCCCGGCAGCCCCATCTGATGGGCGTCGACGAAAAAAGGATATTCATGG
The DNA here is from genome assembly GCA_035301405.1 of Burkholderiaceae bacterium. GTDB lineage: Bacteria > Pseudomonadota > Gammaproteobacteria > Burkholderiales > Burkholderiaceae_B > JAJYRX01. Next base: position 1,925 of record DATGUI010000246.1, on the reverse strand, counting down.
AACCATTCCACGCCACTACCATTGTTTGCGTACGCCGCGACAACGAAGTCGCCCTCGGTGGCGACGGCCAGGTCACACTCGGAAACATTGCCATCAAGGCCACCGCCAGAAAGATCCGACGCTTATATCATGACAAGGTGCTCGCCGGGTTTGCCGGCGCCACGGCCGATGCCTTTACCCTGCAGGAACGTTTTGAGGGCAAGCTTGAAAAGCACCAGGGCAACCTGCTGCGGGCAGCCGTGGAGCTGACGCGCGACTGGCGCACGGATCGCGTCTTGCGTCGCCTGGAGGCCATGCTGATTGTCGCTGACAACGACAACACCCTCATTCTGACCGGCAACGGCGATGTTCTCGAACCGGAACATGGTCTGGCTGCCATCGGATCGGGAGGCGCCTACGCGCAGGCCGCTGCCCTGGGCATGCTGCGCAATACGGATCTCTCCGCTACCGATATCGTAAAAAAATCTCTTGAAATTGCTGGTGAGATGTGTATTTACACCAACAGCAATCATGTCATTGAAACACTCTAAGCTCGTTGGGACATCAAATCATGTCAGCACAATCCATGACGCCGGGAGAAATCGTCTCGGAACTCGACAAGAACATTGTTGGACAGGAAGCGGCCAAGCGCTCTGTCGCTGTGGCGCTGCGCAACCGTTGGCGGCGCCAGCAGATTGCCGAGCCCCTGCGCAGCGAAATCGTTCCCAAGAACATCATGATGATTGGCCCTACCGGCGTGGGCAAGACCGAAATCGCACGCCGCCTGGCCAAACTGGCACAGGCGCCATTCATCAAGATAGAAGCCACCAAGTTCACTGAAGTCGGCTATGTGGGCCGCGATGTGGAAACCATTATTCGTGATCTGGTCGAGACCTCGGTCAAGCAGATGCGCGACATCGAAATGCAACGGGTGCGTACCCACGCGGAAGACGCTGCCGAAGACCGCATTCTCGACGTTCTCCTCCCGCCCTCCCGGGATACCCATGGCAACCCCATGCGCGAAGAAACGGGCACACGCCAGACCTTCCGGAAACGGCTGCGTGAAGGCCAGCTGGACGACAAGGAGATCGAAATCGAGATTGCTCAGGTCATGCCGCAAATGGAAATCATGGCGCCTCCCGGAATGGAGGAAATGACCGAGCAGTTGCGCAGCATGTTTGCAGGGCTGGGGCAAGACCGCACCCGACGCAGCAAGATGACGGTAAAAGAGGCATTCAAGCATCTCACCGAAGAAGAAGCTGCCCGACGCGTCAATGAAGATGACCTCCGAACAGCCGCCGTGCAGAATGCCGAAGAAAACGGCATTGTGTTCCTGGATGAAATCGACAAGATCGCCACGCGGCAAGACACCCAGGGAAGTGACGTCTCACGCCAGGGTGTCCAGCGTGATCTGCTTCCCCTGGTTGAAGGCACCACGGTCAGCACCAAGTATGGCGTGGTCCGCACCGATCACATTTTATTTGTTGCCTCCGGGGCGTTTCATCTGTCCAAACCGTCGGACCTCATTCCCGAGCTGCAGGGCCGCTTCCCCATCCGGGTCGAACTGGATTCCCTGTCGGCCGAGGACTTCGTGCGCATACTGAGTGCCACCGATGCCTCCCTGACCAAACAGTACAGCGCCCTGCTGGCAACCGAAGACGTACATATCGTCTTTACGGACGAAGGGATACAACGACTGGCGCAACTGGCGTTTGAAGTCAACGAGCGCACGGAAAACATTGGTGCCCGACGGCTGTACACCGTCATGGAGAAACTGCTTGAAGACCTGTCGTTCAATGCGACCTCGCGCAGCGGTGAAACCATCACCATCGACGCAGCGTATGTCGATGAACAACTGGCCGAAACGGTTTCAAGCGAAGACCTGTCGCGCTACGTACTGTAAGCTCCCCTGCCTGCCGGCTTGGGCCGGCCCGGGCATGGAGCCA
>DATGUI010000245.1:0-3955 GCA_035301405.1 Burkholderiaceae bacterium | reverse complement strand
GCCCAACGCCAGGGTAGCCATCAGCGACCCGAGCTGGCAGAACCACCGCGCCCTCTTCCAGCAGGCTGGCTTCAGCGTGGATACCTACGCCTATTACGACGCTGGCACCAACGGGCTGGACTTCAATGGCATGATCCAATCGCTGTCTGCGCTTGAGCCCGGCACCATTGTGGTCCTGCACGCCTGCTGTCACAACCCCACCGGCGTGGACCCCACCGCCGATCAATGGCAAGAAATTGCCGGCATCATCAAATCGCGCCAGCTGGTGCCCTTCATTGATATTGCCTACCAGGGCTTTGGCCAGGGCCTGGACGCCGATGCCGCCGTCATCCGGCTGTTTGCCGAGCACGACATCACCATGTTGATCAGCTCGTCGTTTTCCAAGTCATTTTCATTGTATGGCGAACGGGTGGGTGCGCTGACGCTGGTGGTCTCCAGCCAGGAAGAAAACACCCGCGTACTCAGCCAGCTCAAGCGGCTGATCCGCACCAACTATTCCAATCCGCCCACCCACGGTGCCAGCGTGGTGGCCAATATCCTCAACACGCCCGAGCTCTTTGCCCTGTGGGAAACCGAGCTCACCGGCATGCGGGAACGCATTCAGGACATGCGCGAACAACTGGCCAAAAAACTTCAGGAGCTCACACAAAGCCATCACTTTGACTTTGTGCTGCAGCAAAGCGGCATGTTTTCCTACACAGGCCTGAGCGCCGAGCAGGTTGACAAGCTTCGTGAAGAACACGGTATTTATGCCGTTGCCACGGGCCGTATCTGCGTGGCTGCCCTCAACAGCAACAACGTGGACACCGTTGCCCAGGCCATTGCCACGGTTCGTTCCTGATCTGATCAGGTAGTGGTGGCAAGCGGCAGGCCTGCCCCACCAACTGGTCTCGGTTCATCACGACATGCCAGGCCCCGGCCAGTGCCGGGTGCATGGCAAGACGGCCCCCGGCCGTAGTCAGGCACATGATACGGCGGGGCCCTCACAGCTGCCCTTGCCTTTTCAAGATTTCTGACCGACAATGCAGGCTGTATATAAACCCAGTTGAATACTGCAATGTCTGTCAAGCTTACCCAACGCCAACAACAAGTCCTGGATCTCATCCGTTCGGAAATCCATCGTACCGGCTTTCCGCCCACCCGGGCAGAAATTGCACAATCCTTAGGGTTTCGCTCGGCCAACGCAGCCGAAGACCATCTCCGCGCCCTGGCGCGCAAGGGTGCCATCGTGCTGACCCGGGGTACTTCCCGGGGCATACGTCTTACTGACAGCGCAGCAGCGCCCCATCAAGATACATCCGCCGCATCATCGGCGGTCGAACATCTTGTGTTGCCGGTGGTAGGCCGGGTGGCGGCTGGCAGCCCCATACTGGCCCAGCAACATATCGAATCCGAACTCAGCGTTCAGCCCTCTTTGTTTGCCAAGACGCCCCACTACCTGCTTACGGTCCGGGGCACCAGCATGCAAAACGCCGGCATTCTGGATGGCGATCTGCTCGCCGTGCACAAGACCCCCGAGGCCCGCAACGGCCAGATCATCGTCGCCCGCCTTGGGGACGATGTCACCGTCAAGCGGCTATCCAGAAAAGATGATCACATCCAGCTGCTGCCAGAAAACCCTGACTTTGATCCCATCACGGTCGGTCCTTCTGATGACTTCACCATAGAAGGCCTGGCGGTTGGCCTGATTCGTACCCAGACCAATTAATACACAAACCAACTAATCCGGTACAGGGCCGAGACAACTAACGCCAGTGTAGAGCCGGGAGCCAGACAGACAACAGCAAAAGGCCGCGCCCTGATGGAGAACTGTTCCCCACCAGAGCACGGCCTTTTCCTGTGTTGCCTTGGGTCAGTGCTTGAGGACGCCGCCCGAGCCTTCCTTGACCTGCCTGGTTGCCGCAACGGCTTCGGCAGCAAGTCGGGCAACTTCTTCGTCGGACAGTGGCGTCGGCATGTTCTCCAGCGCCAGCTCCAGTACACGATCTATCCAGCGTACCGGGACAATTTCAAGGTGATTCTTGACGTTGTCGGGGATGTCGGCCAGATCCTTCACGTTTTCTTCGGGAATCAGCACCACATTGATACCACCCCGATGCGCAGCCAGCAGCTTTTCTTTCAGGCCGCCGATGGCAAGGACCTCGCCACGCAGGGTGATTTCACCTGTCATGGCGACATCAGCCCGAACCGGGATGCCCGTCAGTGCCGAGACCATGGCCGTGATGATGGAGATCCCTGCCGACGGCCCATCCTTGGGGGTGGCGCCTTCCGGGAAGTGGACGTGGATGTCGCGCTTCTCGAATACGGAGTTGGCAATACCCCACTTTTGGGCTCGTGAACGCACTACCGTGCGCGCGGCTTCGACGGATTCCTTCATGACATCACCCAGCGAACCGGTACGATGGACATTGCCCTTGCCAGGCATGTCGGCCACTTCGATGGTGAGCAGATCACCGCCGACTTCCGTCCAGGCCAGACCGGTCGCCTGACCCACCTTGTTTTCCTTCTCGGCCATGCCAAAGGTGTAGCGACGTACCCCGAGGAAATCCCCGAGGTTTTCTGCCGTGACTGAAATCGTGGTCGATTCGGCGCTCTTGGCCTTGTCTTTCTTGCTGGCTGCCTTGGCATCCAGCACCTGCTTGACCACCTTGCGACAGATCTTGCTCATTTCGCGTTCAAGCGAACGAACGCCGGCTTCGCGAGTGTAGTAGCGGATGATGTCGCGAACAGCAGACTCTTCGAGCTCGAGCTCGCCCTTGCGGACCCCGTTATTGGTCATGAGCTTGGGCAGCAGGTGATCGAAGGCAATGCGCACCTTTTCGTCTTCCGTATAGCCTGACAGACGAATGATTTCCATCCGGTCCAGCAGGGCGGGCGGAATGTTCAGGGTGTTGCTGGTTGCCACGAACATGACATCGGAGAGGTCGTAGTCGACCTCGATGTAGTGATCCTGGAAGGTGTGATTTTGCTCGGGATCCAGGACTTCGAGCAGGGCCGAAGAGGGATCACCACGAAAATCCGCACCCATCTTGTCAATCTCGTCCAGCAGGAACAGCGGGTTGCGAACCCCTGCCTTGCTCATGTTCTGGAGGATCTTGCCAGGCATGGAACCAATGTAGGTACGACGGTGGCCGCGAATCTCGGCTTCGTCGCGTACGCCGCCCAGTGCCATGCGCACGAACTTGCGGTTGGTGGCCTTGGCAATGGACTGACCCAGTGACGTCTTGCCGACGCCGGGAGGCCCGACCAGGCACAGTATGGGCGCTTTCAGCTTGCTCACGCGCTGTTGCACGGCGAGGTATTCAATGATGCGTTCCTTGACACGCTCCAGGCCGTAGTGGTCGTCATCGAGAATGGTTTGTGCCTTCTCGATGGAACGGCTGATACGGCTTTTCTTGTGCCAGGGCAGACCAATAAGGGTCTCGATATAGTTGCGCACCACGGTGGCCTCCGCCGACATGGGCGACATGAGCTTGAGCTTCTTGAGCTCGGACTCGGCCTTTTCGAGGGCTTCCTTGGGAAGACGCGCAGCGGCAATCTTCTTTTCGAGCTCTTCAAGGTCGGCGCCCTCTTCGCCTTCGCCGAGTTCCTTCTGAATGGCCTTGACCTGCTCATTCAGATAGTAGTCGCGCTGGCTCTTTTCCATCTGCTTCTTCACCCGACCGCGAATGCGCTTCTCTACCTGCAGGATATCAATTTCTGACTCAAGCTGGGAGAGCAATTGCTCAAGGCGTTTGGCGGTGCTGATGACTTCCAGCATGGCCTGCTTTTGCTCGAGCTTGAGCGGCAGATGCGCAGCAATGGTATCGGCCAGGCGGCCGGCGTCATCGATGGAGGTCAGGGATGCAAGGATTTCCTGGGGAATCTTCTTGTTGAGCTTGACGTATTGCTCGAACTGGGCAACCACCGTGCGGCGCAAGGCCTCGGATTCAGAGTCCGAACCGGTCTCGGGCTC
>DATGUI010000244.1:0-4675 GCA_035301405.1 Burkholderiaceae bacterium | reverse complement strand
GGGGGTGCGCACCATCGATAATGATTTTCAGGTCGTCAACTACCGGCTGGACATTCGGGATGATCACAGCCTGCAGACAACACCGTCATTGATTTTTCAGGCATTTCTGGCCATTCAGCAACGTCCGCAACTGCAAGGCATGTCCGCCCGTCTGCTCCGGGCCCTGTGGCATGCGCGCAGGCAGGTTGACGCCAGCTTTCGCCAGCAGGCGGAGAACCGTGATCTCTTCCTGCAGATCCTGCGCCAGAATAATGGCGTGGCCGAGGCTCTGGCTCACCTGAATGCCTTCAATATCCTGCCGCGGTATATTCCCGCCTTCCGCCGCATTGTCGGCCAGATGCAGCACGATCTGTTTCATGTCTATACCGTAGACGAACACACCCTCAAGGTCGTGCGCAACCTGTCGCGCTTTCGCATGGCCAGCCATGCTGACGAATACCCCCAGGCCAGTCAGTTAGCCACCAGTTTTGACAGCCCCTGGCTGCTCCATGCAGCGGCGATCTTTCATGATATAGCGAAGGGACAGGGGGGTAACCATGCCTCCAGGGGCGCGGGCCATGCTCGCCGGTTTGCACTGGATCACGGCCTGTCCGAGGCCGACACCGACCTCATTGTCTTTCTGGTGACGCATCATCTGAACATGTCGCATACCGCACAGAAACGTGATCTGAGCGACCCCGACGTTATTCATGACTTTGCCACCCTGGTTGGCTCGGTGCGGTATCTGGATGCGCTGTATCTGCTGACGGTCGCGGACATCCGCGCCACCCGTCCCAATCTGTGGAACTCCTGGAAAGGAAAACTGCTTGATGATCTCTACCAGCGCACACTGATTGCCCTGGATGGTGATTTGCCCGATATGCAAGCCGTGATGGCACAGCGCCAGGCGCAGGCGCGCGAAGAGGCTGCTGCCCTGGGCTTGCCGGCTGAGCAGATGGATGCCCTGTGGAGCGTGCTCGACATGGCTTATTTCCTGCGTCACGAAGCCCACGACATGCTCTGGCACGCGGAACAGATCGGTGCGAACCTGCAGCCCCCTGGGCCCTGTGTCCGTGCCCGAACTGTTGGGCAGAATGAAGCCGTACAAGTCATGCTATGGACAGCCGACCAGCCTGACCTGTTTTCCAGGATCTGCCGATATTTTGAGCGCAGCGCGCTGAGCATACAAGACGCCCGCATTCATACCACTTCGCACGGCTACGCGCTGGACAGCTTTGTGGCAACCAGCAATGAACCGGACACTCTGTACGCAACGCTGGTGGATACGCTGCAGGAGCAGCTCACCGAGTTCCTGAAGATTCCGGCTGAAGCCCTGATGAGTCAGACGTCAACGCCTTCGCCTCTTGGCCATGCCCAGCGGCGGCAGGCCCAGGTGTTTCCGATTCATCCCGAAGTCCGGCTGACACGCTTGAATTCAGACCAGCAATGGGAGCTGTCGGTCACCGGCATAGATCGCCCCGGCCTGTTACGCGCGCTGGCCAGCATTTTCAATGAACAAGGTGTTGACCTTAAAATGGCCAAGATCCACACGCTTGGCCAGCGAATAGAAGACAGTTTCGTGCTGCAAGGCGAAGCGCTGGAGCACACGGCCAGCCGCAATGCCTTTGAGGCAGCGCTGCTTGCCGTCCTTGAAAACAACCTGCCCTCTTCCTGAAACGTCATGTATCACCCTGCACCGGCACCCCGACTCTATGCATTGATTGCCGCAATGGCCCTGATGAGTCTGGCCGTTGCCCTGTTTTCCCAGCATCAATTGGGCATGCGTCCCTGTGCCTGGTGTGTTTTCCAGCGTCTGCTGCTGATTGCGCTGTTTGCGGTAGCCCTGATTGCTGCGCTGATCGCCCAAAGACATGCCTGGGCCGGTCGGGTTGCTGGCGTGCTGGCATTGCTGCTGAGCCTTGGCGGAATATTGTCAGCCTGGTATCAATATACCGTGGCTGCACAGCAATTTTCCTGTGCACAAACTTTTGCTGATCGCTTCATGAGTGCTTCCGGCCTGGATGCCGCCCTGCCCTGGCTGTTTGGCATTTATGCAACCTGCATGGATGCACGCATCAACTTTCTGGGCTTGGAGTATGCCTTGTGGGCACTGGGCCTGTTTGTCCTGACAAGCCTGCTTGGCCTGCTTGCCCTGTGGCGCAGCCGGAGTCATCATCCTTGAACCGCTGACCTCAGTCGGATGAGCGGCTGATGGCCATTTCACCCGCTGAACCGCTGGCCCGGTCTATAGCCATCTGCTGCAAGACACGGTCATCAATATCGCCCGTGAGATAGTGACCATCAAAGCACGAGGCATCAAAGGTTTCAATCTGGCCATTGAGGGACTGGATGGCACTGCACAGGGCAGACAGATCCTGGTACACCAGTCCATCCGCACCAATTTCCCGGGCAATTTGTTCATCAGTGCGTCCGGTCGCAACCAGATCGTCTGGCAGCGGCATGTCAATGCCATATACGTTGGGGTAACGCACGGCGGGCGCCGCCGAAGCAAAATACACCTTGTTGGCCCCGGCCTGGCGGGCCATCTCGACAATCTGCCGGCTGGTGTTCCCCCTGACAATGGAGTCATCCACCAGCAGAACGTTCTTGTTCCGGAACTCGAGCTGCATGGCGCTCAATTTTTGTCTGACTGTCTTTTTTCTGGTTGCCTGACCGGGCATGATGAAAGTGCGCCCCACATACCGGTTTTTTATCAGCCCTTCCCGATAGGAAAGGTCCAGTCGGCCAGCCAGTTGCATGGCAGACGGGCGCGATGAGTCGGGAACAGGCATGACGACATCAATGTCACCCAAACGAAACGACTTGGCCACTTTTTCAGCCAGGGATTCCCCCATGTTGAGGCGGGCATCATAGACCGGTACACCATCCATGACCGAGTCGGGCCTTGCAAAATAGACGTACTCGAACGCGCAAGGGGCCAGCCGGGGCGCCTCGGCGCACTGCCGTGCACTGATCTGACCATCCAGACCAATAAACACGGCTTCACCGGGGGCGATGTCACGCACCAGGCTATAGCCACAACCCGTGACGGCCACGGATTCTGATGCAATCATCCAGCTGGTGCCGGCATCGGTGTCCAGTTTGCCCAGGCATAGTGGGCGAATGCCAAAGGGATCACGAAACGCCACCATGCCATGGTTGGCAATCTGGGCAATGACGGCGTACGCGCCCCGGGCGCGACGGTGCACGGATTCCACGGCCTGGAATACGGTATCGGGCTGCAACGCTGAAGTACGGGTGGCCCGATGCAGTTCGTTGGCGAATACGTTGAGCAGCACTTCGGAGTCTGCATTGGTATTGATATGGCGATGGTCCACCTTGAAAAGGGCCTCGCGCAGCTCGCGCCAGTTGGTCAGATTGCCGTTGTGGACAAAGGTAATGCCGTAGGGTGCGTTCACATACAGTGGCTGGGCCTCATCCACACTCTTGGTGGCACCGAACCCCGGGTAACGCACATGCCCTACCCCGCTGTTTCCGGGCAGCGCACGCATGTTGCGTGTGCGAAAGACATCCCGGACCAGGCCATGCGCCTTGTGCATGTTGAAATACGAGCCGTCTGCCGTGGCAATGCCGGCCGCATCCTGGCCTCGATGCTGCAGCAAAAGCAAGCTGTCATAAATGGTCTGGTTGACCGGCTGGCTGGACACAACGCCTACGATTCCACACATAATTCACTCTGATGACGCATCAGTCAATAAGGTATCCATTCCCTCATGGAAGGAGGAAGCCATCCGCCCACCGTCTGCACGCCCCGGACCGCAGCCTTTGACAGACGGGCTTCCTGCCACCAGTCTTCCTGGGGGAGCTCGGTATACCCCGCCAGTGTGACCAGTCCGAGAACCACCAGCGTGCCACGCAGCAAGCCGAAAAGACCGCCCAGGCCATGGTCGGCCGGGGTCAGTCCGGTCTTGCTGATCAGGGCGCCCAGTGTCATGTTGAGCAAGCCCACCAGCAGCAAGATGACAAGAAAGACAGCAAGGTAAGAGATGCCAGTCCGCAAGAGCGGGTTGTCGACCAGGGAATGCAGCCAGTCGGACACCCGGGGCCCCCACCATACGGCGCCGACAAAGGCGGCGACATAGGCACATAGTGAGAGGATTTCCTTGATCAGTCCGCGTAACAACCCGAGCAGAACGGAAAGTACGAGGATGCCAAGAACCAGGTAATCGAAACTGGTCACTGTTTCAGCAGCAAGCTGTTGTCATAGCCCAGTGTCCGCAGACGAGTCTGGGCGGCCTGTGCTGCGTCGGCGCTCGAGAAAGGGCCCACGCGCAACCGCCACGCCGTGCTGTTTTCACCGGAGGCTGCTTCGACGTAAGCATTGGTCACGCCGGAGTCCGCCAGTCGGGACCGGCGTTTCTCTGCATCTTCACGTGCACCATAAGCAGCTATTTGCACAATATACTGGCCCGCTGCCGAAGGCGTGGAGGACGGTGGCGAGGTTTCCTGTGAAGGTTCACGACCTTCCAGCAGAGCCAGCGCTACCGAGCCGTCATCGGTACGTTCGTCAGCGGGTGCAGCATCGGCCGGCTTGTCTTCGGGTTTCGGCGACTCGGACTCGGACTTGGAGGAGGACTCGGCCTCGGGTTCGGATTCGGGATCGCCAGACGGTGCTGCAGCGTCATCGGCATCAAGCGGTGATGCCTCGGCCAGATCATCCATGGCCGGAGACTCG
>DATGUI010000243.1:0-8482 GCA_035301405.1 Burkholderiaceae bacterium | reverse complement strand
AAAGCAGGCAATCGTGATGTGACTGTTTTTAAATTCACGCCAGGAACCACCGTAGCCGGTGTGTTCACTCGCAACCGCTTTCGCGCTGCGCCTGTACAGATTTGTGAATCACGGCTACGCTGCGATCAGGCCATCCGTGCTTTATTGGTTAACACAGGCAATGCCAATGCCGGTACTGGCAGCGACGGCATGGATCGCGCATTACGCACATGCCAAGCCTTAGCCTGTGAATTGGGTATCGATCAAAATCAAATTCTGCCATTTTCAACCGGTGTGATTTTAGAGCCCTTACCGGACGACAAAATCATTGCTTCACTGCCTACCGCTGTCGCCGACTTAAATGCACAAAACTGGCTCCCTGCCGCTTCCAGCATTATGACGACAGATACGGTGCCTAAAATCAGTTCAACACAAATTGAGATTAATGGTCGCCAAGTGACCATTACCGGTATCTCTAAAGGGGCGGGTATGATTCGTCCCAATATGGCAACCATGTTGAGCTTTATCGGCACCGATGCTGAGGTTGAGCGCAACTTACTCAAGCAGATCACGACTGATGTCACCGAGAAGTCTTTCAATCGCATCACAATTGATGGCGACACCTCAACCAACGACTCATTTATCATTGCCGCCACTGGTCAAAGCGGCGTTGAAATCACCAAAGACAGCCCACATTACCAGACTTTTATCGATGCCCTAACCGAGGTTGCAATTGATTTAGCCCAAAAAATCATTCGTGACGCTGAGGGCGCTACCAAATTCATTACCATTCAGGTCGAGTCAGCTAAAACACAAGATGAAGCATTAAAAGTTGCTTACTCTATTGCTCACTCTCCCTTAGTCAAAACCGCCTTTTTTGCAAGTGACCCTAACTTAGGCAGAATTCTTGCAGCCATTGGCTACGCTGATATTTCGGATTTAGATACATCTAATATCAACTTATGGCTAGGCGATGTACTGGTTGCCAGTAATGGCGGACGCCACCCCGACTACCAAGAGGAAGACGGGCAGCGCGTCATGAGAGAATCTGAAATCCTTGTCCGTGTCGCACTTAACCGCGGCAACGTCCAAGAAACAGTTTATAGTTGCGATTTTTCTTATGACTATGTAAAGATCAATGCTGAGTACCGCACTTAGTGCAAAGCATGTGTTGTTCGCAACACCACAAAGCCTGACAAAAGCAGGCTAAACCATTGACAGCAAAGTCTTTTTATGTAAAAATCTATGGCTTACCTCTATTTATAGGGGTAAGTTTTATTTTCTTTAAAATTATTTGAGGTTAACCCACATGTATGCGGTCATAAAAACCGGCGGCAAGCAGTATCGCGTAGCCGCTGGCCAAAAACTCAAGGTAGAACAGATACCGGCTGACATTGGGCAAGAAATCACGCTGGACCAGGTGCTGTCGGTTGGCGAAGGGGAGGCCATAAAGGTTGGCAACCCGTTTGTCGATGGTGCACAGGTCAAGGCAACTGTTCTTGCGCAAGGCCGCCACAAGAAGATCAAGGTGTTCAAGCTGCGCCGACGCAAGGGCTATCGCCGTACCCAGGGCCATCGCCAAAACTACACCGAGATCCTCATTGACGATATCACCGCCTGATCACCCAGGCAGTTTTTAACAGGAATTCATCATGGCACAGAAAAAAGGGGGCGGCTCTACCCGTAACGGTCGCGACTCTCACGCCAAACGCCTGGGCGTAAAAGTATTTGGCGGGCAAACCATTCCGGCTGGCTCCATCATTGTGCGCCAGCGCGGCACCCAGTTTCACGCCGGGCCCAACGTTGGCATGGGTAAAGATCACACGCTTTACTCGCTGGTCGACGGACAAGTCCAGTTTGGCACCAAGGGGGCCCTGAACAAGCGTACGGTATCCGTCATCGCTGCAGAGTAATTGCACAAGACACGCTTGTGAACATCAGCCCTGCCGGCATTCTGGCAGGGCTTTTTAGTCTGAGAAACCATGAAATTTGTCGATGAAGTCACCATAGAGGTCATTGCCGGAAAAGGCGGCAATGGCGTGGCCAGCTTTCGTCGCGAAAAGCACGTCCCCCGTGGCGGCCCCGATGGCGGCAATGGCGGCAAGGGCGCCAGCATCCACATGGTTGCCGACGAAAACCTCAACACACTGATGGATTATCGCTATCAACGCATCCATCGTGGCCAGGCCGGTGAAAATGGGCGAGGACGCCAGCAGTACGGCGCCGGCGCACCGGATGTCACCTTGCGGGTGCCCGTCGGTACCACCGTGTTCGATGCCGATACGAATGTGGTTCTGTTTGATCTGGTCGAAAACGCCCAGCAGGTGACCGTCGCCCAGGGTGGCCAGGGCGGTGTGGGAAACATCCACTTCAAGTCCAGTACCAATCGCGCTCCACGACAATTCACACTGGGTGAGCCTGGCGAGCATCGGCGCCTGCGGCTTGAACTCAAGCTGCTTGCCGATGTCGGTCTGCTTGGCATGCCCAATGCAGGCAAGTCCACACTTATCCGTACCGTGTCCAATGCGCGCCCCAAGGTGGCCGACTACCCCTTCACGACGCTGCATCCCAACCTGGGCGTGATTCGCACCTCTGTTTCACACAGTTTTGTCATGGCCGACATCCCTGGCCTGATTGCCGGTGCTGCCGAGGGCGCAGGCCTGGGCCATCAGTTTCTGAGGCATTTGTCTCGTACCCGCCTGCTGCTGCATCTGGTTGATGTAAGCAGCCATGACCCTGATGAAAACGTCGCCCAACGTGCAGCCACTGAAATCAACACCCTTTATGCCGAACTGCAACGTTACGATGACAATCTGGCTCGTCGTCCGCGCTGGCTGGTTCTGAATAAAATGGACATGGTCACCAACCCGGAAGTCCTGACGTCGGCAATCCAGCAGCAAACAGGCTGGGACGGCCCCACCTTCTCCATATCTGCCCTGACAGGCCAGGGAACACGAGAACTCATGCTGGCCATTCAAGCCTGGCTCATCGAGCAGCCCAAGCCCGATGATCAGCCAGATCCCGACGCTCCGCTCCCTGGCTCCGATGACACAACCTTTCTCTGATCGGCCCCTGCGCGTGTCCACTTCTTCGCCTGCCACGCAACGTGTTGCCCAAGACGCCCGACGCATTGTCGTCAAGCTGGGGTCATCGCTGATCACCAATGCTGGTGAAGGGCTGGATATCCAGGCCATCCATGACTGGACGGCCCAGATTGCCGCCCTGCACGCACAAGGCCGGCAAATGGTGCTGGTATCCAGTGGTGCCATTGCCGAGGGGTTGGTGCGTATTGGCTGGCCGCGCCGGCCAACCGTCATGCACAAGCTTCAAGCTGCGGCCGCCGTGGGGCAGATGGGCCTGATCCAGGCCTACGAAAAGGCCTTTGCCCGCTACGGTATCCGCACCGCCCAGATTCTTCTGACCCACGAAGACCTGGCCGACCGGCATCGCTACCTTAACGCCCGCAGCACTATCAACACGCTGATCAGCCTGGGTGTGGTTCCCATCGTCAACGAAAACGATACGGTTGTCACTGACGAAATTCGCCTGGGTGACAATGACACGCTGGGGGCGCTGGTGACCAATCTGATCGAGGCGGATTGCCTTATCATCCTCACCGATCAGGAAGGGCTTTATGACGCCGACCCACGTCGACACCCGGATGCCCGGCTCATCGACTTTGCGCCAGCTGGTGATCCAACCCTCGAGGGGATGGCTGGTGGTGCGGGAAGTGATATCGGTACCGGGGGCATGTTGACCAAGGTGTTGGCCGCCAGCCGCGCCGCCAACAGTGGTGGTCATACCATCATCGCGTCCGGCCATGAGCCCGACATCCTGTCCAGACTGGCCAGCGGCGAGGCAATCGGCACCACGTTATACGCCAGCCTGCCCATCCGCTCGGCCAGGCAACGCTGGCTGGCCAACCAGTTGCGAGTCCGTGGCAGCCTGACGCTCGACGCCGGCGCCGTGCGTGCCCTGGCGCACGAGCATAAAAGCCTGCTTGCCATTGGCGTCATACGAGTACAGGGAGAGTTTGGCCGGGGTGATGTGGTTTCCTGTATTGATCAGCACGGCACCGAGCACGCCCGTGGCCTGATCAACTATTCTTCATCCGATACACGGCGCATCATTGGTCATCACAGTGATGATATTCCTGCCATCCTGGGCCGGGACATGTCTGATCAGGAACTCATGCATCGTGACAACATGGTGCTGGCTCAGGCCGGTTCCTGATCGTCCTCGTCCGCAGTGTCGTCAAGAAAACTGGCGGTCAGGGTATAACCCCAATCGTGCACTGACTGCAACGGCAATACCGCACCTGCACGCGTAAATTTGCGACGCAGCCGGCTGACAATCACGCCCAGGCGAGACGGCGATGTCTTCTCCTGCACATGCCCGCGGATATCCTGGATGGCTGCCAGAAGCGCGGCATGGGTCGCCCGGGTGTCGGGGGCCTGCCACAGTGCGCACATGAACGCTCTTTCCGTAGGCGTGAGTACAACGGATCGCCCCCCGGGTGTCCAGATGGTCCATCCGTGATCGGCCACCACCCAATGCGCCGCAGACGGGCTGCGCCCCACCGGCAAGCTGACTTGCGGCCCTTCGAAAGAGGCGCTCTGGCTAGCAGCAACAAGCCGGTTGCCGGCCGTCTCATGGGTGCGTTGCAGGCGCCAGAGCAGGCGGAATATCTGCGCAGCCAGTATGGATGGCGAGGCCTCGTCCGGACACCAGACATCAGCGCCCGCATGCAGATGCGCCAGTACCTGACGGGTATCCGAAAGGCCGCACAACACGATAATTCCCATGCCGGGATATAAAACTCGGGCGGCAGCCGTGTGCTTGAAGCTATCCGGCGCGCGGCCATCCACGATCAGAATGACCGGCTGGACAGGTGGCAATTGCCATGCGTCCAGACAGGATTCCAGTACACCCACACTGGCGCATGTATTGAGGCGCAGACCACAGGAAGCCATGTCTTCCATGCAGCCCGGCCGTACAAGATCCGGACACTCGGTGCTCAGATAAATAATGACAGGCGTCTCTCGTCGTGCAGGTTTTTCCATCGCCAAGTCCTTGGTTATGATCTGGGGCTTTTGCAGCAAGGTGCTGTTCATATCGCTTTCGTGATTGTAATCAGCACCAAAGTGATTGCAAGAAGACGTTCAATCACAGTGTGAAAACCTTTGCTGATCGAATCCGCCATGCACGTCAGCTGCGTCAGCTATCGCAGCAAGAGTTGGCTCGCGCCAGCGGACTGGCTCAAAGCACGATTTCCAGCTACGAGAACCAGAGTCGTGCCTCCACGACGCGGCTCATGGCGCTGGCCGAAGCATTACAGGTCAATCCCCGGTGGCTGGATACCGGAAAAGGTCCCAAAGCCCTCGAAGACACACTTTCTGGCCCTGTATCCATTACTCGCCATGACTTGCGCGAGGGCCCCGGTGAGCCGCCCGGTTACGTGTGGCCCTTTGCCCGCACCAGCCCGACACAGTTCTGGGCATTGAGCGCTACGGACCGACAGCTGCTGGAAGATGTCCTCGCCATGATGGTCAGCCATTTGTCAAAAAGCGACAAGCAGCGCTGACGCCCTCCACCACACCAGGAAAACGCTTTGCAGCCTATTCCGGATGACGGTGTATTGCATCCGCTGAGGCAAAAAAACAGCCGGCTCCGTGTGAAGCCGGCTTGAAAGGAATGGCCCGACTGCACGCCATGGTGCAGCCAGGAAAAGCATGGTTATTGTGTAGCGTACAGGTAGAGTTCGACTCGTCTGTTCAGCGTGCGCCCTTGCGGCGTACTGTTGTCTGCCACGGGCTCGGTTGAGCTGCGGCCCTGAGCAATGAGGCGTGAGCCCTGAACGCCCCGTGCGGTGAGGTAGTTGGTCACGGCCTGTGCACGGTTCAGTGAAAGCGTCTGGTTGGTTGCATCGGAACCGGTGCTGTCAGTATGCCCCAGGGCCACGGCACGCAGTTCGGGATGATTCACCAGTGCATTGGCCACGCTGTCAAGAACAGGCAGCAGGGCCGGCTTGAGTTCATAACGCCCGGTGTCAAAGGATACGGTGGCAGGGATATTGACCTTGAGCGAACCATCGGGCATTTCCACAACATCGACACCCAGACCCTGGGCACCGGAAGCCTGTACGTCGCGCTTGACACCCTGCCAGTTGTAGCCGGCAACACCACCCACCACGGCACCAATACCGGCACCAATGGCAGCGGAGCGACTGCTGTCACCAATGAGCGCGCCCAGCCCGGCACCAGCCAGCGCACCGGCACCAGCACCCACGGCCGTACGCTGTCCGGGTGATGAGTAATCCATTTCAGCGCAACCGGCTACGGCCAGCGTAGCAGCGACCAGGCATGCGGCCAACCGGCCGGAGTGTGGAATGGTTTTCATAGAACTCTCCTCTTTGTTTGATACGTTTTTCCTGTGGGCCACCTCACGCACGGACTGACCACACAGGCAGACATCATAACGGATAGCGCGACAACAACTCGAGAAAATCCGACCTTTGGGACTCGGTTAATGCAGAATCTGGCTTAAAAACAACTGGGTGCGCTCACTTTGCGGGTTATCGAAGAACTCATCGGGGACGTTCTGCTCGACAATCTGTCCGTCATCCATGAAGATCACGCGATCTGCCACCTTGCGCGCAAAGCCCATTTCATGGGTCACACACAGCATGGTCATGCCGGACTCTTCTGCGAGCCCGATCATGACATCAAGGACTTCCTTGACCATTTCGGGGTCCAGCGCAGAGGTGGGCTCGTCAAACAGCATGATGCGGGGGCTCATGCACAGGGATCGTGCGATGGCCACGCGCTGTTGCTGTCCGCCCGACAGCTGTCCCGGGTATTTGCCTGCCTGTTCGGGAATGCGCACCCGTTCCAGATAGTTCATGGCTATTTCTTCAGCCTCTGCCCGGGGCTTGCGCAATACCCATATGGGCCCCAGCGTAAGGTTTTCTAGCACGGTGAGATGCGGAAACAGATTGAAGTGCTGAAAGACCATACCGACTTCACGACGGATTTTTTCAATGTCCTTGAGATTGCTGGTGAGCTCCATGCCATCGATCACGATACGCCCCTGCTGGTGTTCTTCCAGCCGGTTGATGCACCGAATCAGGGTTGACTTGCCCGAGCCCGACGGCCCGCAAATGACAATCCGTTCGCCGGGGGAGACATCAAGATTGATTTGACGCAGCACGTGGAACTGCCCATACCATTTATTTACGTCTTCAAACTGGACGGCATATTGCGTCATGAAGGTTCTCCGTTACATATAGGGTTTGCCGTGGCGCGGTCAGCGTTGCTGGCCGTGCTCAAGCTGCCTTTCCAGCGCCTGACTGTACTGCGAGATGGAAAAGCAGAAAACAAAGTAGATCACTGCAATGAACAGATAGGATTCGGCACTGAAACCGCGCCACGCTGCATCTGACACCGCCGCCTGAGCCGCCTGCATCAGGTCGAAGATACCAATGATGACCACCAGTGAGGTGTCCTTGAACAATGCAATGAAAATGCTGACCAGAGGCGGAATGACCACACGCAATGCCTGGGGAAGAATGATCTTGCGCATGGTTTCCCAGTAGCTCAGACCCAGGGAGTCCGCGCCTTCATACTGCCCCTTGGGTATGGCCTGAAGTCCGCCACGAATGGTTTCTGCCACGTAGGCCGAGGCAAAGACAATGATGGCAATCTGGGCACGCAGCAGCTTGTCGATACTGAAACCTTCGGGAAGAAACAGCGGCAGCATCACGGACGACATGAACAGCAGGCTGATCAGGGGCACGCCCCGGATCAGTTCGATGTAGGCAATACAGAGGGCCCGCACCGCCGGCATGTCTGACCGGCGGCCCAGGGCCAGCACCAGACCCAGCGGGAAAGCCAGCGCAATGCCAAAGGTTGCCAGTATGAGGGTGAGGGGCAAGCCGCCCCAGCGGGCGTTTTCAACGTACTCCAGACCCAGTACACCGCCCCACATCAGGACGGCGACAATGGCCAGGCCTACCAACCAGACCCAGATCAGCAACGGTCGCCAGAAGCGACGCATGGCGCTGACAATAATGACACCAACCAGCACCACCATGGCCAGCAGGGGACGCCATTGTTCATCGTAGGGGTAGATGCCAAAAAGTATCAGCCGGTGTTTCTCGAAGATGAAGGCCCAGCAGGCACCGCCCGATGCACGACACTCTTTTGCGTTGGTGGCGGACCAGTCGACCTTGATGAAAAGCCAGTCAATGAGGGCAGGCACGAGCATGAGCAGCAACCATGCCACGATCAGCGTCAGAACGGTGTTGAGCGGTGAAGAGAACAAGCTGTCCCGCACCCAGCCGATCAGCCCCTGGCGAGTGGCGGGGGGTGGCAGGGCAGCGATGGCCGGTCGGGTTGGATTCATGTCAGCGCTCCACCAGCGCGATGCGCCTGTTGTACCAGTTCATGAAAAGGGAAATCGACAAGCTGACACTCAGGTAGGCCGCCATGACGATGAGGATGCC
>DATGUI010000242.1:0-2263 GCA_035301405.1 Burkholderiaceae bacterium | reverse complement strand
CGAATCCGATGCGCGCAATTACCTCGACGAGCATGGTTATACCTTTCCGGTGACCATGGAAACGCCCGAGCTTCTCGAAGTTTTCGGAAAACGTCGTGTCATTCCCATGGTGTTCGTGATCACACCCGATGGCAAGGTGGCTGAGGCCATTCCAGGGGAAATGTTCGAGGAAGACGTGCTGGAACTCATCAATTATGCGCCCTGACACCTGGCAAGCATTTCCAATTTTTATCTGAGTTGCAATAATGATCAATCGACGCGAGTTTCTCCAGGTTCTGGCCGCGGCAGCAGCAGGCGGTATGGGACTGTCTGCACAGGCCCGGGCAGCGGGGCAGTTTGCTGCAGATTTCTATGATCTGCCGGCCTTTGGCAACGTGCATTTCCTGCACATGACGGACTGTCACGCCCAGCTGTTGCCCATTTACTTTCGTGAGCCCAACACCAATATCGGGCTGGGTGAGGCGCTCAACCGTCCGCCTCACCTGGTGGGCGAGCATCTGCTCAGGCATTTCAACATTGAGCCGGGTACCGCACAGGCGCACGCCTTTACCTATCTGGACTTTGAAAGCGCCTGCCAGCAATACGGCAGGGTGGGCGGGTTTGCCCACCTGGCCACCCTGATCAAGCAGATGCGTGCGAGCCGCCCGGGCGCCTTGCTGCTGGATGGCGGGGACACCTGGCAGGGTTCGGCCACCGCCCTCTGGACCAAAGGCCAGGATATGGTGGATGCCACCATGCAGCTGGGGGTGGACATCATGACTGGCCACTGGGAATTTACCCTGGGTGCCGATCGCGTTGAAGAGATCATCGAAAACGACTTCAACGGCAAGCTGGATTTCGTGGCCCATAACGTTGAAGACAATGATTTTGGCGACCCGGTGTTCCCGGCCTACAGCCTGAAGGAAATGAATGGTGTGCCTGTGGCCGTGATCGGCCAGGCCTTTCCGTACACCCCCATTGCCAACCCTTCGCATTTCGTCCCTGACTGGTCGTTTGGCATTCAGGAGCGTCGCCTGCAGGAAACCATTGACCACGTTCGTGATGAAAAGGGAGCCGCCGTGGTGGTGCTCTTGTCTCACAATGGCATGGATGTGGATCTCAAGTTGGCGTCTCGCGTACGCGGGCTGGATGCCATCCTGGGCGGGCATACACACGATGGCGTTCCTCAGCCAGTGGTGGTGTCCAATCCGGGCGGCAAGACACTGGTGACCAATGCCGGCAGCAACGGCAAGTTTCTGGGCGTACTGGATTTTGACGTCAAGGACGGCCGCGTGGCCGACTTCCACTACCGGCTGCTGCCCGTGTTTTCGGATCATATTGATGCCGACCCCGACATGGACGCCCTGATCACCCGGATACGCAAGCCCTTTGCCGACAAGCTGGCCGAGCCATTGGCAGTTACGGATGATCTCCTTTATCGGCGCGGCAACTTCAATGGCAGCTTTGACCAGATCATCCTCAATGCCCTGATGGCCGTTCAGGACGCCGAAATTGCCTTCTCGCCTGGTTTCCGTTGGGGGCCCAGTCTGCTGTCTGGTCACACCATCACTATGGAAGACCTCATGGATCAGACCGCCATTACCTATCCCGAAACCACGCTTACCGAGATGCCCGGCAGCCAGATCAAGGTCATACTTGAAGATGTGGCCGACAACCTGTTCAACCCCGACCCCTACTATCAGCAAGGGGGAGACATGGTCAGGGTAGGCGGCTTGCAATACCAGTTTGATCCTCTCCAGGAAGCAGGCAAGCGCATCAGCGACATGACCCTGGACGGCAAGCCGATAGACGCCGACAAAACCTACAAGGTGGCGGGTTGGGCACCGGTGGCTGCCGGGGTAGAGGGTGAGCCCATCTGGGATGTCGTGGCCACCTGGCTGCGTGACCAGAAAACCATAAGCAATGTCCAGCTCAACCTGCCCACGGTCAAGGGGCTGGAGGGCAACCAGGGCAATGCATGAATTTCAAGGAGTCTAGCGATGTCTATTCAGACCTTCCGACAGTTTCGCCAATTGACGCGGGCCGCCATCATGGCCGGTGCACTATTCGGCATGGCTGCAACCGTGGTCCCGACCATGACAACGGCTGCGGAAAGCAGTGAGCAAGCCAGTGCAACCCCCAAGGTGCTCTATCACATCAGTGATGCCCAGGGCCAGGCCCTGGCTGCGGTGCGCAGCATGCGCAACCACCTGGATACCGCTTCCAACACCGACATTACCGTGGTGGCGCATGGTGATGGCATTGAGTTCCTCATGACCGACTA
>DATGUI010000241.1:0-4085 GCA_035301405.1 Burkholderiaceae bacterium | reverse complement strand
CGCTGGACTGAAGTCGGTGTCAAGGGCTCGCCCGAATATGACTCCATCTGGGAATCGCCACCCAAGTCCTGGATTACATCGCCGGTTGATCCCGACGAGGAACTCAAGGCAGGCAAGGTCCAGATTGTTGGCGTCGCCATGGGCGGCATGTCAAATGCCAAGAAGATCGAAGTTTCCACCAATGGGGGCAAAGACTGGAAAGAGGCCGAGTTTGTCGGGCTGGATCTGGGCAAGTACGCCTGGCGCCAGTTTGCATTTGAAGCCGACCTTGACGCCGGTACGCATGAACTGGCCTGTCGAGTCACCAATGAAGATGGCGACACGCAACCCGAAGAACGCCGCGAAAACAACCGCGGTTACCTGAACAACAGCTGGCGTGATCACGCTGTTGAAATTACTGTTGCCTGAATACTGAAGATGAGGAAAATGATGATGCGGTTTGTTGCCGGTGCGACGATTGTTGCAGGTATGCTTGGCGTCAGTGCGCCGATGTGGGCGTCGGAGACTGAAGACGTCAATCTCGATGAAGGAAAAGTGCTGTTTCAGTCGGATGCCACACCGGCCTGTGCAATTTGCCATGCTCTCAAGGATGCCGACGCCACGGGTGGCATCGGCCCCGACCTTGACGAATTGCAACCTGCGAAGGACCGCATCATCAAGGCCATGGAAGAAGGCACGGGTCCCATGCCTTCTTTCTCTGATTCGTTGTCAGACGAACAGATGGAAGCTATTGCCGACTATGTCGTCCATGCCACCAGCCAGTAATCAGCTGGTGGTGCGGATTTCCTGCGAGGCAGCCGGCTGAGTTTCAGGTCGGAAGGCGCGCAGGCGCAAGGCGTTGGTCAGGACAAACACACTGGACAGCGCCATCGCGCCCGCCGCAAATACCGGTGAAAGCAAGATACCGTAAGACGGATACAGCACACCGGCTGCTACCGGTATCAGGGCCGCGTTATAGGCAAAGGCCCAGAACAGGTTTTGCTGGATATTGCGTATGGTTGCACGGGACAGTGCCACCGCATGCGGAACCGCCGTCAGCTCACCCGACATGAGTACGACATCAGCCGCCTCGATGGCAATGTCTGTACCGGTTCCAATACCAATCCCGACATCGGCGCTGGCCAGCGCCGGCGCATCATTGATGCCGTCGCCCACAAAGGCCACGCTTCCGTAGCGTTTGGCCAGTTTCGAGACGGTATCCACCTTGCCATCGGGCAGGACTTCGGCAATGACTTCATCAATGCCCAGGCGATCGGCAATGGCACGTGCCGTGCGCTGGTTGTCACCCGTCACCATGACCACCTTGAGTCCCAGTGCATGCATATCGTCAATGGCAGCCTGGGTAGTGGGCTTGATGGGGTCGGAAACAGCGAGTATGGCAGCCAGCTGGTCATCAATGGCGGCGTAAAGCGGGGTCTTTCCTTCGTCACCCAGACGCTGGGCGGTATCAGAAAAAATGCCCACATCCAGACCCAGCTTTTTCATGTAGCGATCCGCCCCCACACTGACTCGTTTGCCATCAACTGTGGCATTGACACCAAAACCCGTCAATGATTCAAACCCATGCAGCTCGGCAACGGGCAGGTTGCGTTCTGTAGCCGCGGCCACGATGGCCTGGGCAATGGGGTGCTCGGACTTGGATTCTACTGCTGCCACGGCTGCCAGTGTGGCATCTTGCTCAAAGCCATCAGCCAGGACAAGGTCCGTCAACTCGGGACGGCCCTGCGTCAGCGTGCCCGTCTTGTCGACGGCAACCACTGCCACCGATTTGAGCTGCTGCAATGCTTCACCCTTTCGAAACAGAATGCCAAGCTGGGCTCCCCTGCCCGTTCCGACCATGATGGAGGTGGGCGTGGCCAGCCCCATGGCGCAAGGGCACGCAATGATGAGGACTGCCACACCATTGATCAGTGCCAGGGTAAGAGCCGGTTGTGTCCCGACCGCAATCCACACCAGGAAGGTCAGCACGGCAATGGCCATGACAGCGGGCACAAACCACATGGTGACCTTGTCGACCAGGGTCTGGATGGGGAGCTTGGATCCCTGTGCCTGTTCCACCATGCGAATGATCTGCGCCAGAACGGTATCTTCACCGATGTGCTCGGCAGCAATGGTCAGGGAGCCATTCTGGTTGACCGTGCCACCAATCACTGCCCCACCCGCCTTCTTTTCTACCGGTACGGGCTCGCCACTGATCATGGATTCGTCGACATAGCTTTCTCCCTCCACAATACTGCCATCAACCGGTATGCGATCACCGGGCCGTACCAGGAGGATATCGCCGGGCTGTACACTGCCGACATCCACCTCCTTGAATGTGCCATCGACCATACGCATCCGTGCCACCTGGGGCTGCAGTTTGAGCAGCTGCTGGATAGCCTGCGAGCTGCGACCCCGCGCCCGGGCCTCAAGGAGGCGGCCGAGAAGAATGAGGGTGACAATGACGGCGGCTGCCTCAAAGTAGACGTTGACCGTGCCTGCCGGCAGCAGCCGGGGCAGGAATGTGGCCACGACAGAATATCCGTAAGCCGCAACGGTACCGACTGCCACCAGTGAGTTCATGTCAGGGGCCAGGCGCCAAAGCGCAGGCAAGCCCGCCCTGAAGAATCGCAGGCCGGGACCAAACATGACGACGCTGGTCAGAATAAACTGCAGATACCAGCTGGCCTGCAGGCCCACAGTGTTGTCGATGAAGCGATGCAGGGCGGGAACCATGTGGCCACCCATTTCAAGCAGAAACACCGGCAGCGTGACCACAAAGGCAATCAGGAAATCCCGCCTGAGATGCTGCTGATCGAGCTCTTGCCGTGCCTCGCGGGAGGTTTCATCAGCCTGGCGATCGTGTATGGGGCTGGCCGTGAAACCGGCACGCTCGACTGCGGCGGTCAGTGCGTGCAGATCGGTCTGGGCGCTGACCGTAACCTGAGCACGCTCGGTGGCCAGGTTGACGCTGGCGCGAGTCACGCCTGGCACGGCATTGAGCACACGCTCTACCCGGCCGACGCACGAAGCACAATGCATGCCTTCGATGGCCAGCTCGACGGGAGTCTGGGCAACTTCGTAGCCGGTCCGTTCAATGGTCTGGATGATGTCAGGTAGCGCGAGTGCGGCATCGCCCTGCACGTTAGCTTGTTCGGTTGCCAGATTGACACTGACTGTCTCCACGTGCGGCAATGAGGCCAGTGCGCGCTCTACCCGACCCACACAAGAGGCGCAGGTCATGCCGGTGATGCCGATAGTGAATCGTTGTGAGGCTGAATCTCGGGACGGCATGGATGCCGGAGACGTAGCAGTTTGAGTCGTAGTCATAGTCAGACTATAGATGGAAATTGCGCGTTTTTGGCGACAGGTTGTTTCAAGATAGACATATATCAAATTAACCTGAGAGAGAGGGTAAACGACTCATGTCCACACGCCTTGTCATGTCAAGACAAGGAAATAAGCACCACGCCGGTGACAATGACTACACAGCCCAGCCAGCGCGTGAAACCCACCTGCTCTTTCAGCCAGATAGCACCAATAAACGTGGCCATGACCATGGACATTTCACGCAGCGGCGCTACCTGACTGACATTGGCACCCAGTTGCAGGGCATAGAGCACCAGAATATAGGCCAGTGGGGAAGCCAGGCCTACCCACATGGCCAGCAGCCATTTTCCCTGCATGCGATGGCGAAAACCCCGGCGATTGGCCCAGACGTTGGGTCCCAGCAGAACCGCTCCACCCAACGATGACACCCAGTCGAGCACCACCGGCATGATCAGCATGGTCTTGACCGCATAGGCATCCACTATGCTGTAGGTGGCGATGAACAGGCTGATTATCAAGCCCCAGCGTATGCCTGTCCAGGCTGCCGGCTGTGCAAACTGACGCCAGTCGCCGCGGGTAGCCATCAGGAGAATGCCTCCTGCCACACAGGCGATGCCAATCGCCTGGCTCACGTGCATGTGCTCGTTCAGCCAGATGACGGCAGCAATACTGGCAAACACCGGCGCCGACCCGCGGGCCACCGGATACACGATGGAGAGATCCGCAGCCTGATAGCCCTTGAGCAAAAGCACCGTGTAAGCCAGATGCAGCACCGA
>DATGUI010000240.1:0-15297 GCA_035301405.1 Burkholderiaceae bacterium | reverse complement strand
GCTGCCAGTGTGGCTTTTGCCCAAGAAGTCGACATGCCTGCACCCGATGCCGACAAAGGTGCCGAGCTCTACACCAACGGCGACATGAGCCGCGGCATCATCGCGTGTGTCACCTGCCATGGTGAGGCCGGAAACAGCACGTTGTCCGACAACCCCGTGCTGGCCGGCATGCCGCACGAATACATCGTCAAGCAGCTCATTGACTTCGTCAAGCCCGAAGACAAGGATCGCGCTGCCCGTCTTGGCGAAGGGGGCGCCGATTCGCTCATGACACCATTCGCCGCGGCCCTCAATGAAGAGGACCGCAGCAATCTCGCGTTGTACCTGGCGCAGCAAAGCCCCGATCTGGACAATGCACCCACCGCCACCAACGAAGACACCATGGAGCGCGGCCAACACATCTGGCGCGGCGGCCTGCCTGATCGCAACGTACCCGCCTGCGCATCTTGCCATGGTGCCAATGGCATGGGCATGCCGGCCGAATACCCGCGGCTTGCAGGGCAGTTTCCCGAGTACATCGAGCAACAGCTCAAGCTCTTCCGCAGCGGTGATCGCGACAACAGCAGCATGATGTTCGACATCGCCGACCGCATGTCCGACTCCGACATCGCTGCCGTGTCTGACTACGCGGCAGGTCTGCGCTAGTTATCATCATTTAATTAACGCTATCGTCCACGGGAACTTGTTCCCGCTTGCGGGGTCTCATGCAGGGGCAGTGTATTTTGCTGCCCCTTTCTCAAGTGTTGCTCGTGAAAACTCGCTCCTCTACCCGCCGCATCAGTGCTGACCTCTTCGAGCTGCTTGGCTCCATGCGGTTTGCCGTCAGCCTGCTCATGTTCATCTGCATTGCCAGTCTGATCGGCACGGTGCTGGAACAAAACGAATCCTCCAACACCTATCTGGACAAATTCGGGCCATTCTGGTTCGAGCTCTTCGACAAGTTCTCCATCTGGACCATCTACAACAGCTGGTGGTTTCTCGTCATCATGGCGTTTCTGGTGGCATCCACCTCGGTCTGCCTGATCCGCAATACCCCCAAGTTTCTGCGCGATGCCCGCACTTTTCGGGAGTACGTTCGCGGCACCAGCTTGCGCGCCTTTCCTCATCGGGTGCAGGCCAGTGTGGGGCAAACGCCGTCCCAGGTACAAGAGCAGGTGCAATCCATGCTGCGAGGCCTGGGCTACCGCTACAAGATCCGCCAGGATGAAAGCGAAACCATGGTGGCCGCCAAGAAAGGCAGTGCCAATCGCCTGGGTTTCATCTTCACGCATGCGGCCATTGTGGTGATATGTGTGGGCGGCCTGCTCGACAGCAATCTGCCTGTCAGCCTGCAGGTGTGGCTGGGCAACAAGGATGCCATCACCGAAAACATGCGTATCTCCGATGTGCCCAACTCTGGCCGGCTGGCACTCAACAACCCCAGCTTCGAGGCCCATCTGCTGGTTCCCGAGGGCGCTCACACCAGCAATGCGCTCATCAATTACGGTGATGGCGTGCTCGTCCAGCCGCTGCCCTTCAGCGTCAAGCTCAAGCGATTTTACGTGGATTACTATTCCACCGGCATGCCCAGCAGCTTCAAGAGTGAAGTCATCATCACTGACCACGATACAGGCGACAGTTTCGAAAGCCTGATCGAAGTCAACGAACCCTTGCACTACAAGGGTGTCACGCTTTATCAGTCCAGTCTCGATGACGGCGGCAGCAACGTGACGCTGCGTGGCTACCCCCTGTCCGGTCCGCGCAACCGCCCCTTCCAGCTGGAAGGCACGGTTGGTCGCCAGCGCGAGCTCTCGCTCGATGGTGTGCAGCAGCGTAACCTGCTCGTTGATTTCTCCGAGTTGCGCGTCATCAACGTAGAGGACTTGTCCGGCGATCTGGCTCCCCAGCCTCGTGCCCTGGCGGACCACGTTGCCGCCGTAACGGGCAGCGCGGCCAGCAAGAAAAACGAAAACCTCACCAATGTGGGACCCAGCATTTCGTATCGCCTGGTCAATGACGACGGCCAGTCCAATGAATTCATCAACTACATGCTGCCGCTAGAGCTCGATGGCATATCGGTGTTTCTGGCTGGCGTGCGCCCTTCGGCGGCCGAACCTTATCGCTACATCCGGATTCCGGCAGATGATGACGGCACCGTCAGGGAATTCATGGATCTGCGTGCCGCTCTGGCTGACCCCGAACTGGTCCGCAAGGCGGCCCATCAGTTTGCCCGTTTCAACGCCAGCGACGAGCTTCCCGAAGAAACCCTCCAAAAAGCAGCAATGGGAGCCATGGAATCCTTTTATCGGGGTGGGTTTGACGGTATCATCCAGAATGCGCCTGAACAAGATCGCGAGCGCATCCTGGGTTTTGCGGTTCCCATGGTGCAGGTTACCCTGAACGAACTGCGTGCCCTCATGCGTGAGCAAACCGGGCGCGAGCCCCTTGTCCATTTTGGCGAGGGCGGCGAACAGGCAGAGCGCTGGGTGCAGTCGGCCCTGCTGGCCTTTGCCAACCTGCCCAATTACCCGGCACCGGTCTTCATGTCACTCGACAAGTTCGATCACATCCAGGCCAGTGTGTTCCAGGCAACCCGCAGTCCGGGCAAGCTTACTGTCTATCTGGGCAGCCTGTTCCTGGTGATTGGGGTGTTTTCCATGTTCTATATCCGCGACAGGCGGGTGTGGGTCTGGATACGACCGGGTGAAACCGGTACCGATGTCACGGCTGCCATGACATCACAGCGACGCAATCTGGACTTTACACAAGAGTTCAACCGGTTCAAAAAGGCATTTGCCCGTCTGACCACAGAATAGGTGTTTTATGGCTGAATCCGTCCTTGCTACTGACGCCCCCGACTGGGACAACATGGCTGCCAGCGGCGATGCCCGTGGCCGCCGGGGGCGTCCGGGCCCCTCCGATATCGGCTTTTTTGTGCTCTTGGCCGTGGGTGCCGTCTACGCATTGCTCAACTATGGCTTTGCCATGGATTATTACGAGCAAGCCATACTGATCGGGGCGGTGCCCTTCTTTGCGTGGGTGGCCTGGTTGTGGCATCCGCTGCGCAATCTGATGATACTGGCCGGGGCCACTGCACTGTTTGCCATCTGGCTATACAGCGGCGGGGGTGGTCTGGCCCAGGGGGACATCACTCGGGCAGAGTCTGTCTTTCTCTTGAAATATCTGTTTTCTTCCCAGTCAGCCGTCTTGTGGATGTGTGCCCTGTTTGTGCTGGCCACCATCAGTTACTGGATAGGCTTTGTCAGCAAGACTGCTGCCTGGCTGGGCACGGTCCTGACCTGGGGCGCCGTCTATGCCGGCTCGGTGGGCCTGCTGGTGCGCTGGCGCGAAGGGCATCTGCTCGGACCCGACATCGGCCATATTCCCGTGAGTAACCTGTACGAGGTCTTTGTCCTGTTTGCGCTCATCACGGCGCTGTTCTATCTCTATTACGAGCGTCGCTATGCCACGCGGGCCCTGGGTGGCTTTGTGCTGCTGGTCATTGCCTCGACCGTCGTCTTCCTGATGTGGTACTCCATTACCCGCGACGCCTACCAGATCCAGCCGCTGGTTCCTGCCCTGAAAAGCTGGTGGATGAAGATCCACGTTCCTGCCAACTTCATCGGTTATGGTACGTTTTCACTGGCGGCCATGGTCGGCTTTGCCTACCTGGTCAAGGAGCACGGTGAAACCACGTCGCGCAGGCGCCTGATTCCTCTCTTTGTTCTGGGTGCCGTCCTGTGTGCCGAGCCCATGATCTTCGGCGCACGGACAGTATCGTTCACCTGGATGCTGTATTTTGGCATTGGTGCACTGCTGGTGGGCACCATACTGGCGTTTCGTCAGCCCATTGCGGCCCGTTTGCCGTCGCTCGAAATCCTCGACGACATCATGTACCGCGCCATTGCCGTGGGTTTTGCCTTCTTTACGGTGGCCACCATTCTGGGTGCGTTGTGGGCAGCTGATGCCTGGGGCACATACTGGCAATGGGACCCCAAGGAAACCTGGGCGCTTATCGTGTGGCTCAATTACGCGGCCTGGCTGCACATGCGCCTTATGAAGGGGCTGCGTGGTGCCCTGGCAGCCTACTGGGCACTGGCCGGGCTGCTGATCACCAGCTTTGCCTTTCTGGGCGTGAATATGTTCCTGTCGGGCCTGCATTCTTACGGCGAGCTCTAGACCAAGACAAGCTCCCGGGAAAACGGTAGGGTTTCTTGCCGGGTCGGTGGCTCAGGGTGCTGATGGCCCGGGCTGCACGCCCGGCGTGGCGACAGCCTAGATCCGACGGCCCAGTACCTTGGTGGCATATTCGCGCATGTTGCTGTTCTCGAAGAAGTCGCGCAGCGTGTGCCCGCGCAAGACCACATCCAGCGGCAAAGATTTGGAAATGACAAATCCCTGAACGTGGTCAACGCCCATCTTGCGCAAGGCCTCCAGGGTTTCCATGTCTTCCACCCATTCGGCAATGCACTTCATTTTCAGGTGGCGGGCCAGCTGGATAATGGTCTGGACAATGGCAATGTTGGCCGGGTCTGCCAGCATGTTGTGGATCAGCGAGCCGTCAATCTTGACAATATCCGCCTTCAGGTTGCGCAGATACGAGAAAGAGGTATAGCCTGATCCGAAGTCATCCAGGCCGACCTTGACGCCCAGCGCCTGAATCTGGCGCATCAGCAGTTGTGTGCGTTCCAGGTTTTCTATGGCCGCACTTTCTGTCATTTCAATGACCAGGCGATGAGCCAGCGGCTTGTATCGGTCGAGCAAGCGGAACAGGTGCTGGACAAAGGGCTCCGAATTCAGTGACACGCCACTCAGGTTGATGGTCACCAGATTGATCCATGGCA
Source organism: Burkholderiaceae bacterium (assembly GCA_035301405.1). Taxonomy (GTDB): domain Bacteria; phylum Pseudomonadota; class Gammaproteobacteria; order Burkholderiales; family Burkholderiaceae_B; genus JAJYRX01. The sequence goes on along the minus strand of DATGUI010000240.1, from coordinate 10,474 downwards.
GGTGCTTGATGTTTTCATCCAGCCAGGAAAGCACAAATTCCAGCACCCAGGTATCAATGGTCGTGATGTGGCCAATCTCTTCTGCCGCGGCAATGAAACGGCCTGCCGGCAGGGGATCTCCCGCAGCGTCTTCTACCCGCAGCAAGGTTTCAAAACTCCAGGTGTCGGTGTGATGCTGCAGCGGAAGAATGGGTTGCATTTCGATGCGGAAGCCCGGTGGGGTGGTGCCGGTTTCCAATTGATCAAACAGGCGCAGGAGTTCGCGGTGCTCGTGCAGGGCGTTGGAGCCCTTGCTGTAGGTGACGACATGATGCGGGCTGCGTTTGGCGTCCCGGCAGGCGCGGCCGGCGGCAAACAGGGCTTCCTTGGCGCTGTTGATGTCTTCACTGAGATCAATCAGGCCCACGGCAGCCTTGACGTTCAGGGTGTGGGCACCCACATTGAACAGATGGCTGTTGATGGTCTGTGTCAGGGATTTGACGACAGGCTCGACATCATCCGAAGTCTGTCCCGGGAACAGAATGGCGAACTCATCGCCCCCCAGGCGGCCGATCTGGTGTTGGCGCCGCAGTGTCTGGGTAATCAGGCGGCTGGTCTGCTTGAGCATGGCATCGCCAGTGGTATAGCCGAACAGATTGTTGATGTTTTTGAACTGCATCAGGTTCAGGCAGGCCAGGCTGGAAGGCTGACCTCCTGCGAGCTTCTGCAGCGCGTTCTGCACCAGCTCTTCCACACCCCGCTGGTTGAGTGCATCCGTGACCGGGTCTTTTCCTGACATGACGCGCAACTGTTCCATGACTTCCGTATGGGCGCTGATGTCCTGAATGGAGCCTTCTATCACGCTTTCTATCACCACGGCCCGTATGGCAAAGTGGCGTTTTCGGCCTTGTCGGTCACTGTGACGGGCCTTGATCTCGACATCTTCGTTGGCCGCCGTGTGTGTGGCCAGTTCGTGCCAGTCAACCGGCTCGAAATAATCCATCCAGTGGCTGTCCAGCGGGGTATCGGCGTCCAGGCCCAGCATGTCGCGCAGGACGTGGTTCATGCGCAGGAACCGCTGGCTTTCATCCAGGGTGAACATGCCGATAGGCGTAATGGCGTAGTTGGTTGCCAGCTCGGTCTTGACTTTCTGATGGCGCAGCCGGTTGTGATGCATGCGCTCGAGCAGGGCCAGGCCCATGACCGTGCTGGTGAGCAGGGTAATGACCGTCGTCAGGGTGGTGTCGAGCTGATTCATGTCTCCGAAGACGATCAGGGCAGACAGGCCGATCAGGACCAGAAAAGCCAGACACAGGGCGGTAATCTGCCAGAACCGGACCGCAAAGCGCGCTCGGCTCCAGGCTTCGGCAAGCAGGACCAGGGTAGCAACAAGCGCCAGGGAAGCCGTGATGCCAAGCATGGGCCAGAACCACTGCCCCGGCATGATGAACCCCAGCGCCAGGATGACGAGGCTGGATAATTTGGTGACATTAAGCAGCTGGGGATAGAGCTCGTGCCCATTGGCGTGGAGCAGACGGCTCAGCAGGACCACGGTGAACAGGTAATAGATGCTGGCAGTCAGGTTGCGCAGCAGCGGCAGCCAGTCTGTCGGCAGCAGGTAGCCAAGCCATTGTCCGTCCCAGCCAATCACGAATGCGCCCAGCCGCAGGTTGGCAACCAGCCACACGGCCAGCAGGGCGTAGGCGCCTTCGCGGGTAATCAGGGCAATCATCAGCCACAGGATGGCCAGGGTCAGGACGCCCCCCTGAAGCATGCCCAGGTTGTAATCGAATTTGCTGGACATGCTTTGATAGTTGTCAGTGGACCACAAGCTGGCCGTTACAGGCGCTGGCTGGGTAAATCGGGCATGGCACAAGAGGTGCTGGATGGGTGGTGCAGCACTGATGGCGAGCATGATGCCGCGTTTGCCCGGGTTGATGTGATGAACAGGTTCTGCCTGCTTGCTGGCATCCAGGCGAGTCATGGTGTGCGCATTCCAGCACATCAGCTCACTGAGATAATGGGATGGAAACTCGACAAAAAAGCGGTCCGTAAACGTGTGCCCGGGAATGTCTGCCAGCATCCACAAGTTGGCCGTACTCTGGAACGACTCGTGTGGGGGCTCGTTGAGCAAAGACTGGTAAGCGGTGTCGGGGTCGGGGGTTGTATGTTGGGAGGTAGGCAGATAGCGCAATTGCAGTGTCTCGCCAGCGGCAGCAGGGTGCGTTTCGTCCAGAAACAAGACAGTCAGCACCGATGCCAGCACCAGGAACAGGGGCACCACCAGGACGGCGAGACGCCATAGCAGACGATCTATGCTCCGTGATGGACGGGCCTTATCTAAACGACTGTTGAGAACTTCCATGGTGGCCGCAGAGGCGGGATATGATTTTTTTGACGGTACGCAGACCGATTATTAAACACAAATCATACCCCATCAGCCGCCAGAATCGCAGGTTGTCGTGTCCGGGCTATGACAACAAGTGCTCGCCGGCAAACAGTTGCGAGACCGTTTCGCGCTCGCGAATCAGGTGGCTGCGCGACCCGTCAACCATGATCTCGGCCGCACGCGGTCGCGAATTATACTGGCTGGACATGGAAAACGCGTAGGCTCCTGCCGACATGATGGCCAGCAGGTCCCCCTCCTTCAGGGCAAGGCTGCGGTTGCGCGCCAGCCAGTCGGCACTCTCGCAAATGGGGCCGACCACATCGTAGGCCTTCTCGGGTGCTCCGGCCGGTGCCTGCCGCACTGGCTCGACATCATGCCAGGCATCGTACAGGGTCGGACGCATGAGGTCATTCATGGCAGCATCGACAATGGCGAAGTTGTGCGGATCGCCATGCTTGAGGTACTCGACCCGGGTCAGCAGGACACCCGCACTGCCTGTCAGGGACCGCCCCGGCTCCAGCACCAGTTGCAAGTGCGCCAGCCCATGCTGCTTGAGCGTATCCAGCACCCGCCCAATCAGGTCGGAGGGGGCCAGGGGCGTCTCGTCTGCGTAGCGGATCCCGATGCCCCCGCCCAGGTCCAGATGCTTGAGCTGGATGCCATGATGGGCCAGCTCGTGGATAAGCTCGATCAGTTTGTCGAGCGCATCCAGGTAGGGCGCTACCTCGGTAATCTGGGAGCCAATATGGCAGTCCAACCCCACAATATTCAGGCTGGGCAGTCTTTGGGCCCGCTGGTAGATGGAAAGGGCGTCGGAGATGTCCACGCCAAACTTGTTTTCTTTCAGGCCGGTGGAAATATAAGGGTGGGTCTGGGCATCGACATCGGGATTGACCCGCAGCGAAACGGGTGCAACCCGGTTCAGCCCGGCGGCCAGATCAGCAATGCGCTCAAGCTCGGATTCGGACTCCACGTTGAAACATTTGACTCCCGCCTGCAAGGCCGCCTTGATCTCCCACGTTTGCTTGCCGACACCGGAAAACACAATCTTGCCCGCATCGCCGCCGGCTTCGAGTACTCTGGCCAGTTCGCCGCCCGACACAATATCAAAGCCGGATCCCAGGCGATGGAACTCGTTCAGAATGGCCAGATTGGAGTTGGCCTTCATGCCGTAGCAGATCAGTACATCGTGCTCACCAATGGCTTGCTGGTACGCCTGCCAGGCATCGTGAAGCGCCTGCCGAGAATAGACATACAGGGGCGTGCCGTATTGGCGGGCCAGCTCGGTGAGCGGCACGTCTTCAGCATGTAAGATACCAGCACGGAATTGAAAGCGGGGAGCGACGGTCATGGCAGGGCTTTACAGGTCGGATGAGGAAGGGGGCGTCGTCAGGCTTTGATCCGGAGGGGGAGGCATGGTGAGGGGCCCTTTGTAACCGCAACCGGCCACGGCGGTCAGGCAGGCCAGCAACAGGCACAGAAGGGGACGGCGACAGAGCGCGGCGTATCGTGATGCAATCATGGGCGGATCAACCTGTAGCTAGAAGGGGATGGTCTCGGCAGGGGTATTGGTTTGCCCGCCATCGTGCGAGGCCGCCTTGAGCTCTTGCAGCAACTGGTAGATGCTGTCTTGCTCCGTATCATCGGCTTCGCTCTCGAGCTCGTCATCAAGCGGATGCGGCAGGCCAACTCGCGCGACGGCTTCGCCTGGAGGGAATTCGGCAAAGTAGAAATCTCCGTCGGTTCTTGAGAGGCCAGCGGGCAGGGGGCCGGGCTCGCTTTGTTCGACGCCGTCCAGTGCTTCGCGCATGTAATCTATCCAGATGGGGAGCGCGAGCCGCCCACCCGTTTGCGCGCCACCCAGCGAGCGTGGCTGGTCAAAGCCCATCCAGGCAACGGTAGCAACCTTGGGTGTATAGCCTGCAAACCAGGCGTCGTGCGAATCGTTGGTGGTGCCGGTCTTGCCGGCCAGGTCGTTGCGCGCCAGTTCGGCAGAAGCGCGTGCGCCCGTTCCGTAGGTAGCCACGCCGCGCAGCAGGTCATTCATGACATACACCGTGCGTTCGTCAATGGCGCGGACGCTGGCATCGCCCGCCATGGAGGGCTTGGCCTGCATGATGACCTTGCCCTCGCTGTCCGTGACGTGATCAATCAGGTAGGGCGTGATGCGGTAGCCGCCGTTGGCAAACACACTGTAGGCACTGGCCAGCTGCAGGGGCGTGACGCTGCCGGCACCCAGTGCCAGGGGCAGCACGGCAGGCTGGCGCTCTTTGTCAAAGCCGAAGCGGGTGATGTAGTCTTGCACATATTGTGGCCCCACTGCCTGCATGATGCGCACGGACACCATGTTCTTGGACCGGTACAGGCCCTGGCGCATGGTTACCATGGGCTCGTAACCGCCACCGTAGTTCTTGGGGCGCCATGCCTTGGAGCCAGTCTGTTCGGCAGTCAGCTCGAACGGTTCATCGGAAATTTGCGTGGCAGGGGTCAGGCCGCGTTCAAGGGCGGCTGCATAAATGAAAGGCTTGAACGCCGAGCCCGGCTGTCGCCACGCCTGGGTGGTGCGATTGAACTTGCCGGCCCGAAACTGGAAGCCGCCCACCATGGCCTGAATGGCACCGTCCTCGGGCCGCAACGACAGCAGGGCCGATTGCACCTGAGGCTTGTTGATGAGCTCCCAGCCGTCTTCGGTTTCACGGATGTAAACTACCGAGCCGCGAACAATGGCCAGCCCCTTCTCGGGGTTGGCAACCAGGCCCCGTGCAATCACATTGAGGGCAGACTTGTCGGTAATGTCCACGATGTTGTGAGCGGTCCGGGCCACGCGCACGCGCTCGGGGCTGGCACTGAGCACCAGGCCCGTCAGCAGGTCGTCGTCATCGGGGTATTCTTCCTGGAGGGAGTCCAGCAGATCATCCAGGGCGGCAGCGTTGTCTTCCAGGCCATCGGGGATGTCGATGGTGGCTTCGGGGCCGGTAAACTTGGCTCGCCGGGTGTAGCCGAGCACGCCTTTGCGAACGGCCTGATAAGCGGTTTCCTGAAGTTCGGAGTCAATGGTGGTGTAGATATTGAAACCGCGCGAATAGATGTTGTCCTGATAGACCCCGTACAAAAGTTGCCGTGCCAGGTCAGCGACATAGTCGCCATGGACGGCATATCCGCCCGCAGGCGAGCCCAATCCGGATTTCAGTACGATAGGCTGGTGCACCGCCGATTCGAACTCGTCTTCTGTCAGATAGCCCAGCCGTTTCATGCGCCCCAGGACATAGAGCTGGCGTTCGCGGGCGCGCTCGAAATTGGCAATGGGGTTGAGCCGGGACGGCGCCTTGGGGATGCCCGCCAGCATGGCCGCCTCGGCGGGCGTGATGTCGGCCAGCAGTTTGCCGAAGTAGGTGCGCGATGCCGACGCAAAGCCATAAGAGCGATGACCCAGGTAGATCTGGTTCATGTAGAGATCAAGGATCTCGTTTTTGGTAAGTGTGGCCTCGATCTTGAATGTCAGCAGCAACTCGTAAAACTTGCGGGTATAGGTTTTTTCCGAAGACAGATAAAAGTTTCGGGCCACCTGCATGGTAATGGTGCTGGCGCCCTGCGACTTGGACATGTTGGTCAGGTTGGCCAGTGCCGCCCGGACCACACCGGTCCAGTTGATGCCGCCGTGCTGGTAGAATTTGTCATCTTCCGCAGACAGGATGGCTGATTTCATGACATCCGGGACTTCATCGAAGCGCAGGACATTGCGGCGTTCTTCGCCAAACTCGCCAATGAGAACCTTGTCTGCCGTATAGATGCGCAGCGGCACGCGGGGCCGGTAGTCTATCATGGCGCTAAGGTCAGGAAGGTTTGGCCAGGCCAGTGCCAATGCCAGTGTGCCCAGCAAGGCCCCGCAAAGCCCCAGACCCGCAAAGAAAACCGCTGTCTTGACAAGGAAACGGACCAGCCAGGAGCTACCGGATCTGGAAGGGCGTTGAGTTGCTTTGGTTGTAGTGCTCATTGACGTTAGGATAATACACAAATGAACCAGGTATCAGATCTTGGCAGCCCGGTGCCAGAACCACCCGACGAACGGGCCGCACTGCCGTCTACGCGGCCGGTTTTTCTGGTCGGCATGATGGGCGCCGGCAAGACCACCATTGGCAAGGCGCTGGCGCGTACCCTGGGCTGGGCGTTTCTGGATCTGGACCATGAGCTTGAAGAGCGGTGCGGAGTGCGGGTAGCGGATATCTTTGACATCGAAGGGGAGCACGGGTTTCGTAAACGTGAAAGTGCGCTGCTTGACGAGTGTACACGCCGATCCGGTATTGTACTGGCTACCGGAGGCGGGGCGGTGCTGCTGCCGGAAAACAGGCGCGCCCTGCAATCACGCGGTATTGTGGTGTACCTGCGTGCCGCGCCCAGCGAATTATACCGCCGTGTGGCCCGTGACCGGAGCCGTCCGTTGTTGCAGACAGACAACCCGCGCGAACGCCTGGAGTCACTGCTGGCACAACGTGAGCCGCTGTATCAGGATGTATCGCACATCGTGTTTGATACCGGACAACAGCCCGTTGGCCAGACCACCGAGCGCTTGCTGGCGTGTCTGCTGGATTATCAGCCGGCCCAGGCGGGTGCGGCACACCCTGATACACAAAGGAAGTCATCATGCAGCAACGACATGTAACCGTTGACGTCGCGACAGCCGGCGGTCAATACCCCATCCACATTGGTCCCGGCCGCCTGCAGGCGCTGGCTGATTCGATACCGGCTGATGTCACGGCGCTGGCCGTCATTACTTCCGAAACGGTCGATCGCCATTATGGCCAGACCGTTCGCAGCCGTTTGCAGGGCCTGGGCAAAAAGCTTGTCTGGCATGTGTTGCCCGATGGCGAAGCGCATAAAAACCAGGCCACGCTGGATGGCATCTACGACACGCTGCTTGAAAACCAGCTGGATCGCCGGGCCGTCCTGATTGCCCTGGGGGGTGGGGTGGTGGGCGACATCACCGGTTTTGCGGCGGCCAGCTACATGCGCGGTATCCGCTTCATTCAGGTGCCCACCACCTTGCTGGCGCAGGTTGATTCTTCCGTGGGCGGCAAGACGGGCATCAACCATCCGCTTGGCAAGAACATGATTGGCGCCTTCCACCAACCCATTGCCGTCGAGATCGATACCGATGTCCTGGCTACCCTTCCAGCTCGTGAAGTGTCAGCTGGTCTGGCTGAGGTCATCAAATACGGCATGATCATGGATGCCGCTTTCTTTGCCTGGTGCGAAAGCAGCATGGCGGCCCTGCGCGATTTGCAAGATGATGCGGTCATTTACGCCATCAAGCGTTCATGCGAGCTCAAGGCCGAAGTCGTTGGCCAGGATGAGCGCGAATCCGGCTTGCGGGCCATCCTGAACTTCGGTCATACATTTGGTCATGCCATCGAGGCGGGGCTGGGATATGGGCAGTGGCTGCATGGTGAGGCCGTGGGTTGCGGCATGATCCAGGCAGCACAACTCTCGCAGCGGGTGTTGAGGCTGCCTGCAGCCCACGCAGACCGTATTGCAGCATTGGTCGCCGCAAGCGGTTGCCCGGTGCAGCCGCCCTCGTTTCCCGTTGATCAGTGGCATGCCCTCATGCGCACTGATAAAAAGGCGCAGGGTGGCGACATCCGCTTTGTCCTGTTGAATGAACTGGGCTCTGCGTCGGTGCAGGCGGCAGCCTGGTCCGACGTGGCCACCGTGTTGCAGGCTTCGGCTGGTGTCTCGGAGCCGGCATCATGATTGCCGCATCCAGGCTGGCCCCTTATGCGTGTTTTTCGGAGCAGACGCGGGGGCGACGCGTTCAGGAGCCGCCACCGACACAGCGTTCGCAATTTCAGCGCGATCGCGACCGCATCGTGCATTGCAAGGCATTCAGGCTGCTGGAATACAAGACTCAGGTGTTCATCAACCACGAAGGCGATCTGTTCCGCACCCGCCTCACACACAGTCTTGAGGTGGCCCAGATCGCCCGTTCCGTGGCGCGTGTGCTGCAAGTCAATGAAGATCTGGTCGAGGCCATTTCCCTGGCCCATGACCTGGGACATACGCCTTTTGGGCATGCCGGCCAGGACGAACTGCACGCCTGCATGGAGCAATGGGCGCCCGATGCCGGCGGGTTCGAGCACAATCTGCAAAGCCTGCGTATTGTCGACAGGCTGGAGCACCGCTACCTCGCCTTTGACGGGCTCAATCTTTGCTTCGAGACGCGCGAAGGCATACTCAAGCATTGCAAACCCGACCATGCGCGCCGCCTGGGCGAACTGGGCCAGCGCTTCATCGCCCGCACCCAGCCTTCCATCGAGGCACAGATTGCCAACCTGGCTGATGAAATCGCCTACAACAATCATGACATTGACGATGGCATACGTTCAGGCCTGCTCGCGGTGGACCAACTGCGCGAGCTGAGCCTGTTCAACGAGCACTACGAGCAGGTAAAGCGGCGTGCGCCCGATGCCAGTGGCCGCCGGCTGGTGGCCGAGATCATCCGGGCCATGATCAACACGCTGGTGACGGACCTGACCACCCACACATTGGGCAACTTGCGTCAGCATCAGCCTGACAGTGTCGAGGCAGTACGGCAGTTGCCGCCCATCGTGGCCTTTTCCCCGGAAATCAGACGCCAGGCCACGGCCATGAAGCAATTTCTGCTGGAAAACCTCTACCGGCATTTTCGTGTATTGCGCATGACCACCAAGGCCCGGGCCATCGTGCGGGAACTGTTCATTGCCTTCATGCAAGAGCCGCGCCTGCTTGACCAGGACTACCAGCGAGAGGACCCTGCCGAGCAGGCACGTGCCATTGCCGATTACATTGCCGGGATGACAGACCGCTACGCGATTGCCGAGCACAATCACCTGTTCAGGATGTAGGCACGGTGTGCAGCGCCAGCCCCTGGCGGCGCGGCATCAGGGATTTCAGTGAGGGTTGGGTGCGCTGCTTGTCTTCAGCAGGGGCGCAAGATAACGCCCGGTATGGCTGCCCGCGCATTGGGCAATGTCGGCGGGGGTACCGGTGGCAACGATGCGGCCGCCGCCGGTGCCGCCCTCGGGGCCAATATCCACAATCCAGTCTGCTGCCCGGATCACGTCCAGATTGTGCTCAATGACCACCACGGTATTGCCGGCCTTGACCAGTTGGTTCAGCACGGCCAGCAGCAGGGCAATATCATGAAAGTGCAGGCCGGTAGTCGGTTCGTCCAGCACATACAGCGTACGTCCGGTACTGCGCTTGGACAGCTCCAGCGAGAGCTTTACCCGCTGCGCTTCCCCTCCGGAAAGGGTAGTGGCGCTTTGCCCCAGGCGAACATAAGACAGGCCCACATCCATGAGGGTCTGCAGCTTGCGGGCCACCACAGGCACGGCATCAAAGGTACGCAGCGCCTGTTCCACCGTCAGGTCCAGTACTTCCGCGATGTTGAGTCCACGATAGCGGATCTCTAGCGTTTCGCGGTTGTAGCGCTTGCCCCGGCAGACTTCGCACGGCACGTACATGTCAGGCAGAAAGTGCATTTCGACACGCATGACGCCATCGCCCTGGCAGGCTTCGCACCGGCCGCCCCGCACGTTGAATGAAAACCGCCCCGGTCCGTAGCCGCGCTTGCGCGCTTCGGGCACGGCGGCAAACAGTTCGCGTATGGGGGTGAACAGGCCCGTGTATGTTGCCGGGTTGCTGCGCGGGGTGCGGCCAATGGGACTTTGGTCCACGGCAACAAAATGATCAAAGGCCTCCAGGCCAGTGAGCTTGTCAAACGGGGCGGGGGTGGCTTGCGCCCGGTGCAGGCGCTGCGAGACGGCCCGGGCCAGGGTGTCGTTGATCAGGGTGGATTTGCCGGATCCCGATACGCCGGTGACACAGACCAGGTGGCCGACAGGAATGCTCAGGTCAATGCCTTGCAGGTTGTTGCCTCGACATCCCAGAATCTGCAGGCGTGGTGTGTCTTCGTCCACCTGACGGCAGTCGGGCAGAAGCAGTGTGCGCCGCCCCGAAAGATATTGTCCTGTCAGCGATGCCTCGCTGGCCAGAATGTCATCCAGGGTGCCCGAGGCGACGATTTCGCCGCCGTGTTCGCCCGCACCGGGCCCCATGTCCACAATAAAA